>CAKRTZ010000029.1 GCA_934402515.1 uncultured Lachnospiraceae bacterium | reverse complement strand
CAGATGGGTATGCCGGGTGCCATGCCTCAGATGGGTATGAATCCCCAGATGATGGGAATGACCGGAGGATATCCACAAATGGGTATGTCGGGGGGAGCGCCTCCGATGATGCAGAATCCGCAGATGGGAATGCAGGGTAGTCCCCCTCAGATGCCCAATGTGCAGCCTGCACAGTTCCAGAGTTTTTCTGGCAGTTATCCCACCCCTCAGACACCGGAAAACATCGGGCTGATTATGGATGTTCCTCTGGAAGTTACCGTGGAACTGGGACGTACACAGAAATCAATTTCAGATATTCTGGATTTTGCCCCCGGCACGATTATAGAACTGGACAAGATAGCAGGTGAACCCATCGACATTCTTGTAAATGGGAAGTTTGTTGCCAAGGGTGAGGTAGTAGTAGTAGAAGAAAGCTTTGGTGTTCGAGTAACGGAAATCATCAAATAATATAAAACAGGAGTAAATAAGAATGGCAAAAAACATTTTAATTTGTGACGATGCAGCGTTCATGAGAATGATGATCAAGGATATCTTGACCAAAAACGGCTACAATGTAGCAGGCGAGGCAGAAAACGGTGCGAAAGCAGTTGAAAAATACAACGAGCTGAAACCGGATCTGGTATTGATGGATATCACCATGCCTGAGATGGATGGAATTCAGGCATTGAAGAAAATCAAAGAGAATTCCCCTGAGGCTGTAGTGATCATGTGTTCCGCAATGGGACAGCAGGCAATGGTTATCGAGTCTATTCAGGCAGGAGCCAAGGACTTTATTGTGAAACCGTTCCAGGCAGACCGCGTGCTGGAAGCAGTGAAGAAGGTTATAGGCTAAATGCCCGGCACAAATTCCGGTGCAACCGGTTCAGTCGCAGAACTTCTCACTGTGCTTGTGATTTTTGTGCTTGTCCTGGTGGTGACATGGCTTGTTACCAAGTGGATTGCAGGCTATCAGCAAGGGAGAAATTTTGGAAAGAATCTGGAAATTATTGAGACTTCCAAAATTGCGCCCAATAAATATGTACAGATTATACGAATGGGAAAAAAGTATGTGGCGATAGCTGTTGGCAAGGATACCGTCACGATGCTTACGGAAATTCCGGAGGATCAGCTTCAATTACCTGAAAACCGAAAGGACAGGACGCAGAAATCCTTTCGGGAAATTTTGGCAGAGTATCGGGAAAAAGATACCAAGGAAGAGAAGTAGGCGGAGCGTACATGAAGAAATACTGTAAGGGAAACAAGAAATTAAGAATAATATGCCTACTACTATTAGTAGGCATATTCTGCGTTGTACCCAAGATGTCAGCACGGGCTGCAACGGCATATACCGGCGCAGACACCGGTGGAATCGGAAGCGGAGGACTGACGACAAACGGCGGTTCTACGGGAACCTCCGATTCCCAGACCAATGTGTCGGAACCGGGATCTGCACAAAGCCCGGAGGATTTGAAGGAACTGAATATTGCGAATACGGTCACAATCACCTATGACAATGGTAATGGTGAGTTGAATGGCGCACTGCGTATTCTTATTACATTAACGTTGATTGCACTGGCACCAACGTTAATTATTATGCTTACATCCTTTACCAGGATTATCATTGTCCTTCATTTTACGAGGACAGCCCTGGGAACCCAGACAGCACCACCGAATCAGATCCTGATCGGATTGGCGTTGATTCTTACCTTCTTTATCATGAGTCCTACTATAGCGACTGTTTATAATGATGCCGTCGTTCCCTTTGAAAACGGGGAATTGGATCAGACAGAGGCTCTGGAAGCAGCCATGCAGCCCTTCCGGGAATTTATGTATCCACATACACAGGCGAAGGATGTGTTTATGTTTATGGATATTTCCGGGGCGGAGTGGGATGGTACGACATTGGAAGATATCCCCAATTCTGTGTTGGTTCCCAGCTTTGTGGTGAGTGAATTGCGCACTGCGTTTATTATCGGATTTATTATTTATATTCCGTTTATTGTGATTGATATGGTGGTAGCCTCTACCTTGATGAGTATGGGTATGATGATGCTGCCGCCCACCACGATTTCCGCACCCTTCAAAATCCTGTTGTTCGTTATGGCAGACGGGTGGAATCTGGTAATCGGAAACCTTGTTAAGACTTTTACGGATAATCCGTTTATTACATCCATTACACCATAGGAAGGAGAAAAAGAATGACAATTGATGACGTAGTACTCATTGCAAATGAATGTTTGTTTACGATTATCAAGACGGCGGCACCGCCTCTTCTGGTATCTCTGGTGATTGGATTGATCGTCAGTATCTTTCAGACGGTTACTTCTATTCAGGAGCAGACGCTGACCTTTGTTCCGAAGGTGCTGGGGATTTTTGTAACGATTATGCTGTGCGGGCATTGGATGCTCAATAATATGTCCCAGTATATGATCAATTTGTGGTCTGATTTCAGTAAGTATATCAGGTGATTCTATGTTGCAGCTTTCATTTTCCGCCGATGAACTGGAATTGTTCCTGCTGGTGCTGGTGCGAATCAGTATGTTCTTTGTAATAGCACCCTTTTTCAGTATGACCAATGCGCCGAACCGGGTCAAAATCGGACTAAGCGTGCTGCTGTCTGTTTTGATTTACTCTTCCCTGCAGGATCGTACACCGGTTACATACAATTCCATTCTGGGTTACACACTGATCGTTTTAAAAGAGGCAGTGACCGGACTTCTGATAGGCTTTGCAGCAACTCTCGTCACTTCCGTGGTTTCCCTGGCCGGAAACATTGTGGATATGGAGAGTGGGCTTTCCATGATGCAGATTATGGATCCGGCAACGAAACAGGAGATCAGTGTTACCGGTGGTTTTTACCAGTATACCATCATGCTGATGATGCTTTTAAGCGGTCTGCACCGTTACCTGATCAGGGCAATTGCGGATACGTTTGTTTTGATTCCCATTAACGGAACGGTGTTTCATATGGACGGACTGGTAAATGCCATCTGTAAGTTTATGGCTCAGTACATCAGCATTGGCTTTCGAATCTGCCTTCCGGTGTTTGCTACCATGGTTCTGCTGAATACAATTCTGGGAATCCTGGCGAAGATTGCCCCTCAGATGAACATGTTTGCAGTGGGCATACAGTTGAAAATATTAGTGGCGTTAAGTATTTTATTCCTGACGGTGTGGATGCTGCCGGATGCGGCACAATTTATTTATGATGAAATGAAACATATGGTTGTCACGGTTGTGGAGGCTTTAGCTTGATTTTAGAATACGATCTCCAATTTTTTGCGGATGGCCCCGGCGGTGAAAAGACAGAGCCTGCAACTGAAAAGAAGAAAACAGATGCCAGAAAAGATGGTAAGGTTGCAAAAAGTAAGGAGATCGCCAACTGTGCGGAACTATTGGCGGCCTTTGTACTGATACGTGTCTATGTGGGAACGCTGGGAAATGATTTCCTGGATTGTTTTCAATCGGTGTACAATCTGATCCCGGATTTTGCCAGAATGATCGGGGGAACGATTCCGGAGCAGAGCATGGCAGCACTGTTCAAAGAGATCTGCCTTCTTTTTATCCAGATGGTAGCGCCTGTTTTTCTGGTAGGCTTTGCAGTCTCTTTTCTTGCGGATGTGGTGCAGGTACAATGGAAGCCTACGGCGAAACCGCTGCAGCCAAAATTCAATAAATTAAATCCGTTAAGTGGTTTTAAGAGAATTTTTTCCAAACAGTCACTGATGGAGCTGATTAAGTCCCTGGTGAAATTTGCACTGGTGGGATATGTGGCATATTCCTATATCAAGGGACAATATGATAAGCTTTATATCTGGTATGAGATTCCATTAAAACAGGCAATAGGTCTGGTGGGAGATATGGTGGTGCAGCTGGGAATCCGGATGGCGGCTGCCTATGTGATTATCGCAGCAGCAGATTTTGCTTATCAGAAATGGAAATATAATGATGACCTGAAAATGACCAAACAGGAAGTCAAGGATGAGTACAAGCAGCAGGAAGGTGATCCTCAGATCAAGGGAAAGATCCGGCAGAGAATGCAGGAGGCCTCCCGGAGGAGAATGATGCAGGACATTCCCAAAGCGGATGTGGTCATCACCAACCCCACCCATTTTGCTGTTGCAATCCGATATGATAATACAGAATCCGAAGCACCGGTGGTGGTGGCAAAGGGTTCCGATTATCTGGCACAGAAAATTAAGGAGATCGCCCGGGAAAATAACGTGCAGATCGTTGAAAATAAACCTTTGGCACGTACCCTGTATGCCAACGTGGATATCGGGCAGGCCATACCGCCGGAACTATATCAGGCGGTGGCGGAAGTGTTAGCTTATGTTTATCATTTGCAGGGCAAGGTTTGATAGAAGGACGAAAGAAAGGAGGAAAAGACATCTATGAAGAAACAGGATCTGGGCGTTGCCCTTTATCTGTTAGCAGCGTTTGTCATGCTTATTGTGCCTATTCCCTCCTGGCTTCTGGATATCCTTCTGGCATTCAATATTTCCATTGCATTTATTATCATGTTTGGATGTATGTTTTCCAAAGAGCCACTGGATATGTCCTTTTTCCCCACGATTCTGCTGTTCACCACCATCTTCAGAATCTCCCTGAATGTCTCCTCTACACGACTGATTCTCACCACCGGTAATCCCGGTAATGTGGTTTCCACCTTCGGTGAATACATGGGTGGCGGCGATCTGGTGGTGGGCGCCATTGTATTCATTATTTTATTGCTGATCCAGTTTCTGGTAATCAACAAAGGTTCTGAGCGTGTGGCAGAGGTAACCGCACGTTTTACACTGGATGCAATGCCAGGTAAACAGATGGCAATCGATGCAGACTTAAACACCGGTGCCATTGACGATACAGAGGCGAAACGCCGTCGTGACAAGATCCAGGAAGAGGCAAGCTTTTTCGGATCCATGGATGGTGCCGTAAAGTATGTAAAAGGAGATGCAGTTGCAGGACTGATTATCACCTTTGTCAATCTGATCGGCGGTATTATCATGGGCATGATGCGCCAGGGAATGGATTTCAATACGGCGTTAAATAACTATGCGATTCTGACCATCGGTGACGGACTGGTCAGCCAGATTCCCTCCCTTTTAATCTCTCTTTCCACTGGTATTCTGGTGACCAAGGGAAGTAAGGATGCGGATTTTGGTACCGTGTTAATCGGACAGCTCTTTGGTGTGCCCAAGGTGTTATACCTGGTAGGTGCAGTGATTGCGGCACTGGGTATCGTGACCCCCTTAAACCCCGTGATTTTCGTAGGTCTGGGTGTGGCCTTTATCGTATGTGCCCGGATTATGCAGGGAACGATTGAGACTGCCAAGATTGAAGAAAAAGTGGAGCAGGAAGAGGCACAGGCAGACGAGATCCGTCATACGGAAAATGTAAACAGCCTGCTGCAGGTTGATCCCATTGAACTGGAGTTCGGTTATGGTATTATTCCCCTTGCAGATGTGAATCAGGGGGGTGATCTGCTGGATCGTGTGGTTATGATCCGTAGACAGATTGCACTGGAACTTGGTACGGTAGTGCCGATCATCCGTCTTCGTGATAATATTCAGTTGAATCCGAATCAATACATCATTAAGGTAAAAGGAATTCAGGTCAGTGAAGGAGAAATCCTCTTTGACCACTATATGGCCATGAATCCCGGATTTGTGGAAGAAGAGATTACGGGTATTCCCACCTTTGAACCTTCCTTTCACCTGCCGGCAATCTGGATCACGGAGGGACAGAGAGAACGGGCAGAGAGTCTGGGATACACCGTGGTAGATCCGCCTTCCATTATTGCTACACATTTGACAGAGGTTATCCGTGAACACATAGATGAACTGCTTACCAGACAGGATGTACAGAATCTGATCAACAATCTTAAGGATTCCAACCCTTCCCTGGTGGAGGAACTGGTTCCCAAGCTTCTGGGTCTGGGAGAGATCCAGAAGGTACTGCAGAATCTGCTGCGAGAGGGAATTTCCATTCGGGATCTTTTGACCATTCTGGAAACCCTTGCAGATTATGCGCCTACCACCCGGGATGTGGATATTTTGACGGAATATGTGCGTCAAAGCCTGAAGCGGGCCATCTCCAGCAAGTATTTCAGTGCCGGGGAAACCACCAGTGTAGTGACATTAGATCCGAAGCTGGAAAAGGAAATTATGGCCAGTGTAAAGCATACGGAGCAGGGCTCCTATCTGGGATTGGATCCGGAACGCTCCAAGGCAATTATTGAAGCTGTAGGCAAAGAAATGAAGCGAATGGAAGAGGTGGGAAAGACCCCAATCGTGATTACCTCTCCCATTGTCCGTGTTTACTTTAAAAAACTGACAGAAGATTATTACAGGGATCTGATCGTTGTATCCTACAACGAGATCGATTCCAATGTGGAATTACAATCAGTAGGGATGGTGAGTGCATAAATGATCATTAAGAAATTTCAGGGCAAGACGGAAAACGAGGCAATTGAGGCTGCGAAAAAAGAAATGGGGCCTGCTGTAGTGGTCATGAACGTGAAAACAGTAAAGAAAAAGGGACTGCTTTATCTTTTTTCCAGACCCTATGTGGAAGTGACGGTGGCGCTGGAGGAGGAAACGGAGAAACGTTCTGTGGCACGGCCGGCGGCAAAACCTGTCAACAGTGCCTTATATCATAATCCCAATATCATCCGGGAAGAACCGGAAAAAGAAGTAAAGAAAGAGACCATGATTGAGGAACGTCTGGAAAACCTGCAGACACTATTGGAAAAGCAGTTCCAGAAACCGGAGGAAGAGAAAAATGAAAAGGAAACCCCGGAAAAAGAAGAGATGACAGAAGAAAAAAACGATGAACTGGAGACTTTTTTGAAACTGGTTCATCGGACCATGTTGGAAAACGAGGTGGATGATAAATACGCCTGTGAAATTATTGATGAAATCCATCGTGGAAGTAAACCGGGATATCCTTTTGATGTGGCATTGGCCAATACCTATCAGAAAATGATACTGAAATTCGGACAACCGGAGTGTATTACTCCGGCAGAAAAGGGACCCAAAGTCGTCTTTTTCGTAGGCCCCACCGGTGTGGGCAAGACAACAACGATTGCAAAGATCGCTTCCAGGTTCCGTGTGATGGAGAAGAAAAAAGTGGCACTGCTGACAGCGGATACCTATCGAATTGCGGCGGCTGAGCAGTTGAGAACCTATGCCAATATTCTGGAGGTGCCCTTTAGGGTTACTTATTCTTCAGAAGAAATGGGTACAGCACTGAAGGATTTTAAAGATTATGACTATGTGCTGGTGGATACAGCGGGACACGCCTATCAGAATGAAGAACAGCGAAATGCAGTGAGGGACTTTATTCAGAGCGTTGACCAGATGGCAGAAAAAGATGTGTATCTTGTTCTGTCTGCCACGACCAAGTACCGGGATCTTTTGGAAATTGCCAAAGCCTATCAGGAGGTTTCGGATTATAAACTCATCTTCACCAAATTGGATGAGACTTCCTGTCTGGGAAATTTATTTAACCTTAAGTTATTTACAGGTGTTCCATTATCTTATGTGACTAGTGGACAGAATGTACCGGATGATATTGAAGTATTCAACCCTCAGAAGACGGTAAAGCTGCTTTTAGGCGGAAAGGCATAGAAATAAGTATGGATCAGGCACAAAATCTTAGGAACATTATAAAGGCCAATGGGCAGCCTACGCGTCCTCTGGCACGGGTGATCACAGTGACCAGTGGCAAGGGTGGAGTGGGAAAATCCAACACGGCCATCAATCTGGCAATCCAGCTAAAACGTCTGGGACAGAAGGTTATTATTCTGGATGCAGATTTTGGCCTTGCCAATATTGAGATCATGTTCGGTACAATTCCGAAATATAATCTATGTGATTTGATATATCAGGGAAAGAATATCAGGGATATTATTACCTGGGGACCGGAAGAAATCGGCTTTATCTCAGGAGGATCCGGTATTACGGGAATGGCGAATTTAAGCCGGGATTACCTGACTTATATTATCCAGAACCTGGTGGAACTGGATGCGATTGCCGATGTTATTATTGTAGATACCGGAGCCGGAATTTCCGATGCCGTCATGGAGTTTCTGGTGGCAAGTGGAGAAATCCTTCTGGTGGCCACACCGGAACCCACATCCATCACGGATTCCTATTCTTTATTAAAGGCCCTGTCAAGGCATGCAAGATACAGACAGGAGGATACCAAAATCAAAGTCATTGCCAACAGAGTGATGAATGAGGACGATGGAGTGGCACTTTTCCAGAAACTGAACGTGGTGGTGGAATTGTATCTGAAACTTCCCATGACTTACCTGGGAGCGATTCCCCAAGATTCCCTGTTGTCCAATGCGGTTATGCAGCAGATGCCGGTTTCCATCCAGCATCCCAATGCAAAATCAGCACTGGCGTACCAGAAAATGGCAGCGGCATTGATGAACATGGAAACCGCCGGACAGGTAAAGAAGAGAGGAATGGCAGCATTTTTTTCCCATATTATCAGCGGTAAAAAATTAGGCTAGATCGAAACAGGAGAAGACAGCAAGATGTTAACAAATTATGTAAAACCCGGCCAGAAAGTGGAATTACAGTATGTAGAAAAGGCAACGGAGGAAACCGGAGATACGCTGAAAAAAATATACACCAGTACGGTGTATGATGTACTATCGGAGGATCGCCTGGAAATCATGATGCCGATGGAGAAAACAAAACTGATCCTGTTACCGGTGGATGCGGAGTTTAATATCTGTTTCTATACAGAACAGGGACTTTATCAATGTTTTGTCCAGATCATTGACCGTTATAAAAGTAACAATGTATATATTCTGGTTCTGGAACTGACCAGTAATATGCGTAAATATCAGCGGCGTGAATACTATCGTTTCAGCTGTGCGCTGGAAATGGAAGCGAGAGATCTGCTGGAAGAAGAAAAAAAGGCAGTGGAGCAGGAAGATTATCACCTGAATCCCGGACTTCCCTTGAAACGCAGTGTGATTGTGGATATCAGCGGAGGCGGACTTCGCTTTGTTTCTACCCAGAAATATGAGGAAAACAGCCTGATTTATTGTACCTATTATCTGATGTTAAATGGCCAGAAAAAGAAGTATGAACTGGTGGGAAAAATTTTAAGTGTCAAGGAAATACAGGGAAAAGCAGGCACTTATGAGCATCGGGTACAGTATGTGAATCTGAATGTGGATGAAAGAGAAGAAATCATCCGGTATATTTTTGAAGAAGAACGAAAACACAGACATAAAGAAGTGAACCGATAAAGAGCGTGTGAAATTGTAAAAAAAGGGAAAAAAGATGAAAAATATTCTTGTAGTTGATGATTCTGCACTCATGAGAAGAGTACTCTGTGATATAATAGATCATGACGAAAGATTCCAAGTAGTGGACCGGGCAACCAATGGTCAGGAAGCACTGGAATTACTGCTGAAAAAGAAATACGATGCGGTGGTACTTGATGTAAACATGCCGGTAATGGACGGACTTTCCCTGTTAAAAGAATTACAGCGAAGAAAGATTTCCGCCAAGGTAATGATGGCGAGTACCGACACAAAAGAAGGCGCGAAAACCACTCTGGATGCACTGGAACTGGGAGCGCTGGATTTTGTGCACAAGCCGGTCAATGCGTTAAGCTGCCGGGAGGAGAAGTTTAAAACCCGTATGCTTGATACCCTGGAGGCAGTCGCATCAGGACATCCACCCACCTTTGGAAAAACCTTTACCCTGGAGGAAATTCAGACCTCCAAAAAAATCGTGGAGATTGTACATAAGCATGCAAGTGAAATCACCGGTAACAGGGTGGTTGCCATTGCGAGTTCCACAGGTGGTCCCAAGGCACTTCAGTCAGTGATTCCCAGATTACCCAAAAACCTGAAGGCACCAGTGCTGATTGTACAGCATATGCCGGCAGGATTTACCGCATCTTTTGCAGAACGGCTCAATACACTCAGCGAGCTGGAAGTGAAGGAGGCGGAAGAAGGAGATGTACTGGAGGCAGGTCATGTGTATCTGGCAAGAGGCGGACAGCATATGAATGTGCAGACCCGTGTTGGCGGGAAATGTACCATTCATTATTCCGACGAGCCGCCCAGAGAGGGCGTGAAACCCTGTGCCAATTATATGTATGAATCTCTGGCAGACAGTCCTTATGATGAGGTTGTATGTGTTGTCATGACGGGAATGGGCGCAGACGGAACGAAAGGAATCCAGAATTTAGCAGCAACCAAAAAGGTGCACATTATTGCACAGGAACAAAGTACATGTGCGGTGTACGGAATGCCGAAAAGCATTGTGGCAACGGGAATGGCAAATCAAGTCGTTCCGTTGGAACAGATCGCACAGGAAATTATATTAAACGTGGGGGTAAAATAAATGGACGTAAGCCAATATCTAGAGATTTTCCTTGACGAATCAAGAGAGCATATCCAGAATCTGAATACACAGATCATGGATCTGGAGCAGAATCCCGAAAGTGAGGATACCATCAATGAAATTTTCCGTGCAGCACATTCCCTGAAGGGTATGGCCGGAACCATGGGTTATAAGAGAATGCAGACCCTGACCCATGACATGGAAAATGTTTTTTCGGAAGTCCGCAACGGAAATATCAAAGTAAAAGCAAATATGATCGACATTCTGTTTCAGTGTCTGGACGCACTGGAAGAGTACGTGGACAATATTCAGAATACCGCAGATGAAGGAACCAACGATAATGCTCCGTTAATCAAAATGCTCAACGATGTATTAAATGAAGGAAAGGGCGAAACAGCTCCTGCAGTAGCCGAAGCACCCAAGGAGACACCGGCAGCTCCCGCAGCAGAGTCTGGATCATCTGCCGAGAAATGGCGTGAGATTAAACTGGACAGTTCCCAGCTTACGGTACTGAAAGAGGCACTTGCACAGGGCAAAAAAGTATATGGCCTGACGGTAAAGGTACAGGAGACCTGTATCTTAAAGGCAGCAAGAGCTTTTCTGGTATTTAAGGCGATTGAAGAACTGGGCGAGATTATGGTATCCTGTCCACCTGTACAGGATATTGAGGATGAAAAGTTCGATTTTGATTTCTCTCTGATCTGCATTACAGAGTGCAGCCTGGACAAGCTGCTTGCAGCAGTATTAAATGTGTCGGAAATCGAATCTGCAAAGGGAGCAGCATGGGATCCGAATACAGCTGTCGCAGAGGAAGAGGAACCGGAAGAACCCAAGAAAGAAGAAGTAAAAGCGGAGAAAGCAGCAGTTGCCCCTGTTGCCAAAGCAGAGGCAGCGCCTGCTAAGAATACAGAGAAAAAAGCGGTATCCAAGCCGGTTGTAAACCGTACTGTCCGTGTGGATATTGAGAAACTGGACTCTCTCATGAATCTGGTGAGCGAGTTGATCATCGCAAAGAACTCACTGGTGTCCGCAACCAGTTCCATCGGAAATGTGGGAAATGAATTCAATGAACAGGTGGAATATCTGGAGAGCGTTACTACCAATCTGCATGAATCTGTCATGAAGGTCAGAATGGTACCTATCGAGAGCGTAGTTACCAAGTTCCCCAGAATGATCAGAGACCTTTCCAAAAAACTGGACAAGAAAATGGAATTATATATGTCCGGTGAGGAGACAGAACTGGATCGTACCGTAGTGGACGAAATCGGCGATCCCCTGATGCATCTGCTTAGAAATTCTGCGGATCATGGTCTTGAGAGTGCAGAGGTTCGTAAAGAAAGAGGAAAATCCGAGGTTGGATCCATCTTCCTGGATGCTTATCAGGATGGTAACAACGTTGTCATTGAAGTAAGGGATGACGGTAACGGTATTGATACAGAAGCGGTCAAGAGAAAGGCAGTGGAAAAAGGAATTGTCACCCAGGAACAGGCAGCCAGCATGACAGAAAAAGAAGCCATTGATCTGTTGTTCCATGCAGGATTTTCCACTTCTGAGAAGGTTTCCGATGTATCCGGCCGTGGAGTAGGTCTCGATGTGGTAAAATCCAAGATCGAGGCCCTGAGCGGTGAAGTAGAAGTTAAGAACAAACTGGGAGAGGGAAGTACATGGATCATCCGTCTGCCATTGACCTTAGCAATTATCCAGGCACTGATGGTAACGGTGGGAGGCGAGAAATATGCTATTTCCCTCGGTTCCATCCAGACAATTGAGGATATTTCCCCGACAGACATTAAGCTGGTTCAGACAGAGGAAGTGATCCATCTGAGAGGTTCTGTCATTCCGCTGATCCGTCTGAGTGAAATTCTGGATGCACCCAGCACCAAGAGCAGCGATGAGAACCTGGTGGTTGTTATCGTCAAAAAAGGCGACAAACTGGCAGGTCTGGTTGTGGATGAACTGATCGGCCAGCAGGAAATCGTTATCAAATCCATGGGCAAGTATATCAGCAAATGCAAGATGATCAGCGGCGCTACCATTTTAGGTAACGGTGAAGTTGCACTGATTCTTGATGCAAATGCGATCATCTAATAGAGGAGGGTAACGAGATGGAAGAATTAAAAGAAAAAGAAACTTATGAGACCAATCAATATATTGTGATTCAGATCGGCCAGGAACAGTATGGAATTGATATCCGTTATATTGACAATATCGTGCGCATGCAGCATATCACCCGTGTACCCAAGGTACAGAACTACCTGAAGGGTGTTATAAACCTCCGTGGAGAAGTCATTCCTGTAATGAGTATCCGGATTAAGATGGATCTGGACGAGGATGTAATCACCAAAGCCAGCAGAATCATTATCCTAAAAATGGAGCAGCAGGGCAATATCGGTATTATTGTGGATTCCGTTAAGGAGGTTGTTACGTTAGATGCCTCCCAGATCGAAAAGGTATCCTATGACAACAAGGCAGGAAAACGTAACTTTATCAACGGTATTGGCAAATATGACGGCGGCTTGATTTCTCTTCTTGATCTGAATATGGTTGTTGTCGAGAAAGAATAGGACATAAAGAATGAGCAAACTGAATTTGGAACAGGTTTCAGAAGTTTACTTCGATGTATTGAAAGAAATAGGCAATATCGGAGCTGGTAATGCCACTACAGCACTTGCCCAGCTGCTCCAGTGCAAGGTAGATATGAAGGTTCCTCAGGTAAAACTGCTGCAGTTCAAGGAATTAGGTTCTCTGATGGGCGGAGAAGATCAGGTGATGATCGGAATCTATCTGGCAGTAGAGGGTGATATTACAGGAAGCATCATGTTTATCATGACCAATGATACGGGAAAACATCTGACTGAGAAACTGATGGGAATGAAATCCGATTCTGATCAGTTCAATGAAATGGAACTTTCCGCACTCAGGGAGGTTGGCAACATTATCACGGGATCTTATCTGAATTCTCTTTCCATGATGACCAACCTGAAAATCTATCCTTCGGTGCCGGAGTTATGCATTGATATGGCGGGGGCCATTCTGTCAGTACCGGCAATTGAGTTTGGAACCATCGGGGACGATATCCTTCTGATTCAGACACAATTTCTTGATGAGATAGAGTTAAATGGGTATTTCATTCTGATTCCGGATCTGGAATCTTACGAAAAGATTCTCTCCTCTTTGGGAATCACGCTTTAACAAAGAGAAAGAGCGGCGGGAAGATATGGCAAATATAATTAAAGTGGGGATGGCTGACCTGAATACCTGTGTCAGCCCTGATGGAATTACTACGCTGGGATTGGGATCCTGTGTAGGGATTGCCATCAGAGATCCCCTTACGAAGATTGGCGGACTGGCACATGTTATGCTGCCTGATTCCACAGAAATAAAAAATAATTTAAACATTTACAAATTTGCAGATACAGGAATTGAAGAACTGGTGCGGTTACTGGTAGAAAAAGGTGCATCCAGAGCGCGTCTGGTGGCAAAAATTGCCGGTGGCGCCCAGATGTTTGCTTTTCAGAACAAATCAGATCTGGTCCGGGTGGGTGAACGCAATGTACAGGCCAGTAAGAAAAAACTTGCGGAGTTGAAAATTCCTATTCTTGCGGAGGATACCGGAGAAAATTTCGGACGGACTGTTATTTTTTATCCGGAGACAGGTGATTATGTGATCCGTACTGCGGGTAAACCAGAACGTGTAATCTGAGCGGGGAGAAAAGAAGGGCTGGAACTGTGGCAGACAAAGAAAAAAAACAACAACGGGGAAAAGAAAAAACGGATAAGCGTAAGTTTATACCGCTTATTTTGATGCTGACAGCGGGTCTGATAGCCAGCTGTCTGGCATTCCTTTTTAACTTTAGTTTGAAAAAGACATTGGCTGTGCTGATCATTGTCCTGGTTTTCTTTTATTTTTTAGGTTCTCTGCTCATGTATGTACTCATGCGCTTTGAACAGGAAAATGAGAAGGCTGCTTTTGATGAAGGGGAAGTCATTGAGAAAGAAGGCACCGGAGAGCAGGATCAGGATGGAGAAGTTTCAGAGGGAGAATAATTAGTTGGAGGATGCGATGGACGAGGCAGGCAGAAGGAAATTATGGGATTCCTATATGCGGAACCGAACTCAGGATATCCGGGAAAAGATTATTTTGGAATATGCACCGTTGGTAAAAGTGGTAGCCGGCCGTCTGAGCATGTACTTAGGATATAATGTGGAATACGATGATCTGGTGAGCTACGGAATATTTGGTCTGATTGATGCGATCGACAAGTTTGACAATAAAAAGGATGTCAAGTTTGAGACCTATGCAAGTCTTCGCATCCGGGGGTCTATTCTGGATCAGATCCGGCAGATGGACTGGATTCCCAGAACAGTGCGCCAGAAACAGAAAAAAATCGACACAGCAATCCGTGAGATTGAAAGCGCTACAGGACAGAGCGCAACGGATGAACAGATTGCGGCGAAACTGGAAATTTCAGAGGAGGAGTTGGTAACCTGGAATTCCCAGATGAAGGTGACCAATCTGGTCTCTTTAAACGAATACATGGAGACCGGAAGTGAAATCGGTTTTGACACGGAGCACACACATACTACCAGCCAGTTTGACTCTCCGGAGGAAACACTGGAGAAAGAAGAATTAAAGAAAATACTGGTGGAATCGCTGGAATTACTGACAGAAAAAGAAAAAAAAGTAATCCTGCTGTACTATTATGAGGATTTGACTTTGAAGGAAATCAGCAGCATTCTGGAGGTATCCGAATCAAGAGTATCGCAGCTGCATACACGGGCACTGCAGAAAATGCGTACAAAGCTTGGAAACTATATGGGAATCTTACTACGTGATAATTAATGACGGAGGAAAGGCGGATGCAGAACGCGTATTTTCAACTGGTAAACAAAGAGGATGGAACCTGGCTGAAACTGTTTCCGGCCGTGGATGGCGGAGAAAAATTAGTATTCTCCGAAGTATCCGAATATCTGGAGTCTCATAAGATATCCTGTGATACGAAAGAACTTTATAAACTCATGGATTCACAGAGCCACGAACAGAGTATGCGCCTGTGTATGCAGCCGGTTAGACCAGAACGAGAGTCATACAGCCTGTCCCTGGAAAAGGATGGCCTGGAGGCTGTCGTTCGTTTTTATGCACCCACAGAAGGAGCAGGGCTGCTTACCAAGGATGAGTTTATGAAAGATCTGCAGTATAGAAGAATCGTGAACGGAATTGACGAGTCCGTCATTGATGCCTTTTTTGCAGACAGGAAATATTGCACGGATTATGTGGTGGCCAGAGGAAGCCTGCCGGAAGAAGGAAAAAGTGCAGTGGTAGAGTATTTTTTTAATACCGACCCAAAGGCAAAACCTACGGTGAATGAAGATGGAAGTGTGGACTTTTTCAATTTGAATACCATCAATCATTGCAAGGCAGGAGAGATGCTGGCAAAACTGATCCCTGCCGTACCCGGAAAGCCTGGCAAGGATGTGACGGGGAGAGTGATTTTTCCCCATGATGTGAAGACAACCAAACTTCATTATGGGCGCCGTATCCGTTATGAAAAAGCGGAGGACGGGACAGAAGCAATCTATTCGGAGGTAAACGGACATGTATCCCTGGTGGGAAATGATGTGTTCGTATCGGACGTCCTGGAAGTAGAGAATGTGGATATTTCCACGGGAAATATTGACTATAACGGCAGTGTGCAGGTAAATGGAAATGTCTGCTCTAATTTTTCCGTGAAGGCAAAAGGAAATGTGGATATTCGTGGCGTGGTAGAAGGCGCTACCGTGGAAGCCGGTGGCAATATTGTCATCGTCCGTGGCATGAATGGTATGAGCAAAGGCGTACTGAAGGCAGGCGGCAATGTGGTTGCCAAGTTCTTGGAGAGTGCCACCGTGGAGGCAGATGGTAATGTGACCTGTAATTCCATCATGCACAGCACAGTTTCCAGCCGCGGTGAGGTGACGGTTGCAGGAAAACGAGGATTTATCGCAGGCGGCAAAGTCTGTGCAGCCAAGCGGATCACCGTAAAAAATCTGGGATCTCCCATGGGTGCAGATACGATCGTGGAGGTCGGAACGGATCCGAAGGTAAAAGCTAAATTTGTGGAATTAACCAAAAAGGCATCAGAGGCAGAGAAAATACTGCGAAGTCTGGAACCGATTCTGGCGAATTTCGATGACAAGATCAAACGGGGAATCCGGCTGAACGAAAATGAAGCAAAATATCTGGAATCACTGTTACAGCTGCGGAAAATCAAGAAATTGCAGTTAGACAGCGCAAATCAGGAACTGGAACCCATTAAGGAAAAGTTAAAAGAAAAAAAGGAATCCTGTGTTGTGGTGAGCGGTGAAGCTTATCAGGGAACCAAAATTTGTATATCAGATGTGTCCATGGTAATACAGGATACGGTGAAAGCATGTAAATTTGTGTATTTACGTGGAGATGTGAAGATGCAGGGGCTTTACAGTTAAGCGGGAGGCAATAATATGGCAATTGGACCGATTGAATTGCAGGGTACGGTACTGCGTACACAGGATTATACACAGCTGAAGCACCAGGAAGACACCAAAGGAGTTGTAGACCAGTCTCATTTTCAGGATCAGTTGAAAAAGGAAGTGGATGATCGAAGCTACCAGGTAAGCTCTAAGGAGCGTGCCGAAAATCAGATGAAGAAGTTCGACGCAAAGGAAAAAGGCTCCAATGAGTATCACCGTCAGGATGGTGACAGAAAAAAGAAGAAAGAGGAAATGCCGGAACAGGGACGTGTCATATTAAAACATCCCGGCGGCTTTGATGTAAGTATCTAGACGAGGAAACATAAAATGAGTATGGCACAGATTGTTTTATTGATAATCGGAGTGATTTTGTTTGTGGCAAGCTTTATCATTCCGGAGAAAAGACAGGAGTTGAGCCCACAGTTCAAGGAAGAGGCAGAGCGGGAGGCTAAACGCCTGGTGGAGGAGGCAGTAGATAAGGCAAAGGAAAATCTGCAGGACTCCACGGATGAAACGGTACAGTATGCAATTGAGAAGACAGAACGGGCATTGGAGCGGGTTACCAATGAGAAGGTGATGTCCATCAGTGAATATGCAGAAACCGTAATCGAAGATATCAATAAGAATCATAATCAAGTGCTTTTTCTTTATGATATGCTGAATGATAAACAGGAGACCATCAAGAAATCCGTCAGCGAAGCGGAAGGAAAAGTAAAAAAGATCGAGCATACACTGGAGCAGACGGAACAGCCGAAAATAAAAGAAACTGAAACGGAACAAAAAAAGGAAGAGGCTAAAAAGGCAGAGCCAAAGAAAACCAGAACCCGCAAAAAAGCAGAGCCGAAGACATCTGCAGCACAGGCTTCCAACGAGAGCTTTGAAATCCTTACGGTAGAACAACTGACTCAGCAGGATGGCAAGGTAATCGGAGAGAACAAAGCAGAGAAAGAGGAGGAACAACCTCAGATGCCCAAAGTGGATCTGCCTCTTTTACATGCAGAGGGAACCGGAAACGGTGGAAACAGTAACGAACAGATCTTAAAGCTGCACCGGGAGGGTAAGTCCAATATGGCCATTGCCAAGGAACTGGGATTGGGAATCGGCGAAGTAAAAATTGTAATTGATCTGTTTGAAGGGACAAAGTAAATGAAATTAAGGACATATTTAAGAGGTCTGGGACTGGGGCTGATTGTTGCGGCACTGGTTACCGGAGTCGGTTCCCGTCAGACCATGAGCGATGAACAGATAAAGTCCCGTGCCAAAGAACTGGGGATGATGGAAAGTAATACCTATCTGACACAGGTAAAGGAATCTGAGGAAGAGACCACAGAGAGCGAAGAGAGCACAGCGGAAACTACGGAGACACAGATACAGGACGCTGGGACAGAATCCCAGGAAAGTGTGATGGAAACAGCGGAAACCGTTGTGAAACCCACAGAGGAAATTGTGGAGGAAACAATAGCGGAAACGGAAACAGAATCGGTAGAAACAGTGGAGACATCGGAATCACAGCCGCAGCAGGAAACAGAATCCCAGGTTGCGGAAGAGGAATTTGTGACATTTCAGGTCCGTAGCGGAGACAGCTCTGTGAGTGTGGCAAAACGCCTTGCAGAGGCAGGACTGGTGGGAGATGCCAAAGCCTTTGACCAGTATCTTTGTCAGAACGGCTATGATAAAAAGATTCGTGTCGGCACTTATGAGATCAGACATGATTCCAGTAATGAAGAGATTGCAAAAGCAATTACCGGTAAGTAGAGGTGGAAAAATTGAGGGGTAATAAAAAAATCGTAAGACAAATGAAAAAATGGTTGGCAGCGCTGTGTATTGCAGCGCTGTTTGCAGTTACAGGTACGGGAGGAACAACACTGGCGGTACAGGCAGCAGAGACAACGCAGCCTGTAGTGACGCCTGCAACAGGAGTTCTTTATACCGGAGCCGGTGCGGAAATATTTGCACAGCCGGACCCGTCCACACTGGCAGCTGTTTTTCCGGGGGATGTTCCGGTACAGGTAACGGGGATGACAAACAACGGTTATTTCCAGATTTTGTGGCAGGATGCTATCTACTATGTCTATGGACAGGCATTGTCTGCTGTAACGGGAACGCAGGCCTACAAACTGACCTATGTGGATGCAAAAGCGACATTGGTGGGAGATATGAACACCGGGGCTCTGATTTATGCTCAGGGAGCCATGGACAGAGTAGCTCCGGCGAGCACCACTAAAATTATGACGGCACTGCTTACACTGGAGGCAGTAGCACAGGGGAAACTTGCCCTGGATACGCCTATCATGGTCACACCCACTGCCATTGCAGGCGTTCCGAATGATGCCAGTCATGTTTCTCCCAGGCTGCAGGCAGGAGAAGTGATGAATGTGATGCAGCTTCTGGAATGTGTGATGGTGAAATCCGACTGCCATGCCTGCAACGTACTGGCAGAGGCAGTGGCTGGGGATGTGAATACTTTCGTCGTAATGATGAATGCAAGAGCGGTGCAGCTTGGCTGTGTGGACACCAATTTTGTCAACACCTCCGGCTATCCCGCAGATAATCATTATACCAATGCCTACAGTCTCTTTCTTATGATGAAAGAGGCTATGAAGTATCCGGCTTTTCAGACAATCATCAACATGCCATCGGTGACGGTTGCAGCAACAAATTTAAGCCCGGAACGAACCTTTGCCTCAACGGATTTACTGCTTTTGCCGGGAGAGTATTATAACCCCTATGTCATTGGAGGAAAGACCGGAACCGCCAAGTCCTCCGGGGCATGTTTTGTGGCAGCGGCGACCAAAGACGGAAAGAGTGTGATTTCCGTCGTGATGGGAGCGGGCACGAAACAGATGTGCGATGGCAGTGTGAAAAAACAGCAGTTCAGTGAAACCAACAAGTTATTGGAAATAGGTCTTGCAAAATAGCAAGGTTTATGGTATTGTCTTAGTGTTGCGGTTTTATGCCGTGACGAGAACAAATAGTAAACACGTTTGCCGGATTTACTGTCGGTGCCGCAGCGCTTACGGTTGGCAGTAGAGAACTTTTCAAAGGAGAGGGCAGGCGGAGGAACAACCAAATGGAGGTAGAAAAATGAGCGTTATTTCAATGAAACAGTTATTAGAAGCAGGTGTTCATTTCGGACATCAGACCAGAAGATGGAACCCTAAAATGGCTCCTTACATCTTCACCGAGAGAAACGGTATCCACATCATCGACTTACAGAAATCTGTAGGTAAGGTAGATGAGGCTTACAGCGCAATCGCTGATATTGCAGGACAGGGCGGAACCATTCTTTTCGTTGGTACCAAGAAACAGGCACAGGATGCAGTGAAGACTGAGGCTGAGCGTTGCGGTATGTACTATGTAAACGAGAGATGGTTAGGTGGTATGCTGACCAACTTCAAGACCATCCAGTCCCGTATTGCAAGACTGAAAAAGATCGAGGCTATGTCTGAGGACGGTACTTTCGATGTACTGCCTAAGAAAGAAGTTATCGCTCTGAAGAAAGAGTGGGAGAAATTAGAGAAGAACCTGGGCGGTATCAAAGAGATGGACAGAATCCCTGATTGTATCTTCGTAGTAGATCCCAAGAAGGAAAGAATTTGTGTACAGGAAGCTCATGCTCTGGGAATTACCCTGGTAGGTATCGGTGATACCAACTGTGATCCTGAGGAATTAGATTACATTATCCCTGGTAACGATGATGCAATCCGTGCCGTAAAACTGATCGTATCCAAGATGGCAGACGCTGTTATCGAGGCAAGACAGGGTGAGGCAGTTTACACTGATGAGGATGTTGCAGCAGCAGACGCTGAGGCAGCAGACATCGAGCAGGTTGCAGAGCAGGCTGAATAAGATTTTATAATATAGGAGGATAACACAATGGCAGCTATTACAGCTTCTATGGTAAAAGAACTGCGTGAAATGACTGGCGCAGGTATGATGGATTGTAAAAAGGCTTTAAATGAAACCGATGGCAACATGGACGAGGCTGTTGAGTTCTTACGCAAAAACGGTCAGGCTAAGGCAGAGAAAAAGGCTGGACGTATTGCAGCAGAAGGACTTTGCCGTGTCATCACAAACGATAATATTACTGCAGCAGTTGTAGAGGTAAACTCTGAGACTGACTTCGTTGCAAAGAATGAGACTTTCCAGCAGTATGTAGACGCTGTTGCAAAACAGGCTCTGGCATCTGACGCTGCTGATTTAGATGCATTCATGGCTGAGAAATGGATTCTGGATGATTCCAAAACCGTTAAGGAAGCACTGGTTGAGAAGATCGCTGTCATCGGTGAGAATCTCACTATCCGCAGATTCCAGAAAGTTACCGCAGCTAACGGCTGTGTTGTAACCTATCTCCATGGCGGCGGACGTATCGGCGTTATCGTTGAGGCTGAGACCGATGTTGTCAACGATGCAGTAAAAGAGGCTATGACCAATATTGCAATGCAGGTTGCTGCTCTGTCCCCTAAGTATGTAAGTGATGAGGAGATCAGCGCTGATTATATCGAGCATGAAAAAGAGATCCTGCGTGCTCAGATCATGAACGATCCTAAGGAGTCCGCTAAACCTGAGAAGGTTATCAACGGCATGATCGAAGGACGTGTAAAGAAAGAGTTAAAAGAGATCTGTCTGGTAGACCAGGTTTACGTTAAGGCAGAAGATGGCAAACAGACCGTAGGCCAGTATGTTGCACAGGTTGCTAAAGAACAGGGCGCTAACTTAAAAGTTAAGAGCTTTGTACGTTTCGAGACCGGTGAAGGTATCGAGAAGAGAGTCGATGACTTCGCAGCAGAAGTTGCAGCACAGGCTGGACTGTAAGAGCAGGCATTTTAAATCCGGGATCTTATTGATCCCGGATTTTTTAAGTTCATAGGAAAATAATAGTTTAAACAACATGCAAAATGAGGTAAAAAAATGGGTGGATTTTTTGGCGTAGCATCTAGCGAGGACTGTGTATTTGATCTTTTTTTCGGAGTGGATTATCATTCCCATCTGGGAACCAGACGAGGTGGAATGACGGTTTATGGGAAGAATGGTTTTAACCGGGCCATTCATAACATTGAAAATGCTCCTTTCCGTACCAAATTTGATAAGGAAGTGGAGCACATGTCCGGCTGGTACGGAATCGGCTGTATTTCTGATTATGAGGCACAGCCTTTGATTATCCGTTCTCATCATGGAACCTATGCAATTACCACGGTAGGAAAGATCAATAACATGGACGGCTTACAGCAGATGCTGTTTGACCAGGGACATGTACACTTTCAGGAAATGAGCACCGGTGAGATTAATGCGACCGAACTGGTTGCTGCACTGATCAATACGAAAGCCAATCTGATTGAAGGCATCCGTTTTGTACAGGAAGTAGTAGATGGTTCTCTTTCCCTTCTTTTAGTAAACCAGGCAGGAATTTATGCTGCCAGAGACCGTCTGGGACGCACTCCGGTTGTGGTTGGTAAAAAGGAAGAGGGCTTCTGCGTATCCTTTGAAAATTTTGCCTACAAGAATTTGGGTTATTCTGATTATAAAGAGTTGGGTCCCGGAGAAATTGTGGTTTTGACGGAGAAGAACTGCATTACTTTGGCGCAGCCCGGCAAGGACATGAAAATTTGCACCTTTCTCTGGGTATACTATGGATATCCTGCCAGTTCCTATGAAGGGATCAGCGTAGAACAGATGCGTTACAACTGTGGTGCGAAGATGGCACAGAGAGACCATGTGAAACCGGATATCGTAGCCGGAGTGCCGGATTCCGGAACTGCTCATGCTGTGGGATATGCCAATGAATCAGGAATTCCCTTTTCCAGACCTTTTATCAAGTACACACCCACCTGGCCCCGCTCTTTCATGCCCACCATGCAGAGTAAGCGTAATCTCATTGCCAAGATGAAGATGCTGGCGGTGGACGATTTGATTAAGGATAAGAGCATCCTGCTGATTGATGATTCCATTGTCCGTGGAACCCAGCTTCGGGAGACCACCGAATATCTCTATGAAAGTGGAGCAAAAGAGGTACATATCCGTCCGGCATGTCCACCCCTGCTGTACGGCTGTAAGTACCTGAATTTCTCCCGTTCTTCTTCAGAGATGGATCTGATTGCCAGAAGAGTGATTGAACGTCTGGAAAACGGTCAGGTGACAGAGGAAATCCTGCAGGAATATGCAGATCCGGAGTCAGAGAAGTATGAAAAAATGGTGGAAGAGATCGGTAAGGAGTTGAAGTTTACCTCCCTGCGCTTTAACCGCCTGGATGACATGCTGGAGGCAACTGGCCTGGAACCCTGCAAACTTTGTACTTACTGCTGGAATGGAAAGGAATAAAATCTTTTCAAATGGATCGCAGAATCACTTATGAGATAGGCTCATTGGAAACGGAACTGCGGGTTAGCACCTACTTAAAACATCAAGGCTTTTCCTCTCAGGGAATTATTGAACTGAAGAAGAATCCTGATACGGTATGGCTGGATGGACAGGCTGTGCATATGAATCAGCCGGTTCATTCGTCGCAGATCCTGACGGTACAGGTGAAGGAAACTGGCAGTGACGCGATAACGCTGCCGGTAGCACTTCCCATTGATATTGTCTATGAAGATGAGGACATTGTGGTAGTGAATAAACCTGCGGGGATGCCTACCCATATCTCCATGAAAAATTACGATAATACTCTGGCAAATGCCCTTGCCTGGCGTTACCGGAATGAAGATACGCCCTTTGTATTTCGCTGTACCAACCGCCTGGACAGAGATACCTCGGGACTTACGGTAGTGGCAAAAAACCGGCTCAGTGCGGCAATTCTGGGGCAGATGGTTTCAGCTAAGGCCTTAGGCGGTCTGGAAGCCAGGGGAATCCACAGGGAGTACCTGGGCATTGTCAAAGGCAGCATGACTGTAAAAAGCGGGGTGATTGACGCACCCCTGTCGCGAAAACCCGGTTCTGTACTGGAACGACAGGTGGATTTTGAACACGGAGAGAGGGCAGTGACACACTATCGCGTGGTGGCAGAGCAGAACGGATACAGTTTGCTTGCCCTGCAGTTAGAAACGGGACGCACGCACCAGATCCGTGTGCATTTGAAGTTTATAGGATATCCATTGATTGGAGACTATCTGTACAATCCGGATATGGAACGGATTGGGAGACAGGCGCTCCATGCGTGGAAACTGGCCTTTGCCCATCCCATCAGTAAGGCACCGTTAGCCTTTGAGGCACCCTTGCCGGAGGATATGAAGGCGGTTATGAATTTGTTTTAATTGAGGTGGTTATGAAAATTAGTCTCTCCGACCATTTTACTTATAAAAAATTATTACGTTATGTCATGCCCAGTGTATTTATGATGATTGTAAGTTCCGTGTACAGTATTGTGGACGGCTTCTTTGTCTCAAACTTCGTGGGTAAAAACTCTTTCGCAGCGGTCAATCTGATTATGCCTTTTATTATGATCCTATGTGCAGTGGGCTTCATGATAGGTGCAGGAGGCACTGCCCTGATAGCGAAGACGCTGGGAGAAGGGAAGGATCAGAAAGCATCCGAATACTTTTCCATGATGATTTATGTTTTGATTGTGGCAGGTATCATTTTGTCTGTATTGGGTATTGTTTTCATGCGCCCCATTGCCCATTTCCTGGGAGCGGATGCCGAGGTTCTGGAGGACTGCGTGCTTTACGGCAGAATCCTGATGGCGTCCAATACCTTCTTTATGATGCAGAATGCCTTCCAGAGCTTTATGGTAGCGGCAGAGAAGCCTCACTTTGGGTTGGTGATTTCTATTGCCACCGGTGTAACCAACATGGTGTTAGACTTCTTTTTGGTCTATGTTTTTCCCTTCGGAATTGCGGGAGCAGGTATTGCAACCCTGATTGGGCAGATCCTGGGAGGAATGATTCCCATGATCTATTTTGCACGACCGAATAACAGTCGTCTGCGTCTGGTAAAAACCAGGATTGACTGGAATGCACTGGGAAAAGCCTGCATGAACGGAGCATCGGAGATGGTAAGTAATATTTCAGCATCCGTAATCGGTATGCTTTATAATTTCCAGCTGCTGCGAATTGCCTCTGTTAACGGTGTGGCAGCCTACGGTGTCATTATGTATGTAACCTTTATTTTTATGGCCTTTTTCTTTGGATATTCTGTGGGAGTTAATCCCATTGTAGGATATCATTATGGAGCAGGTAATCATGATGAATTAAAGAATATCCTGAAGATGAGTTTGAAAATCACCACAGTGGTAGCAGTGATTATGACGGTGGCAGCTTGTGTGTGTGCAGGACCGATTGCTTCTATTTATGTAGGATATGATCAGGAACTGCATGAAATGACCATTCATGCCATGCGGATTTACTCCATTTCCTTCCTGTTATGTGGATTTAATATTTTTGGTTCCGCATTTTTTACCGGATTAAATAACGGAACGGTATCAGCTATTATTTCTTTCCTGCGAACCTTTGTATTCCAGGTGGCGGCGATTCTGATTCTTCCTATTTTCCTGGGGGTAAATGGAATCTGGCTGGCAATCACGGTGGCAGAAGGATTAACACTGGTGGTAACCATGTACTTCCTTGTAAAGAATCGGCACAGATATCACTATGCAGATTAGCAGAAGGGGAGTATATCAAAAGTTTTTCAAAAAATATAAAAAAAATACAAAATAAGTGTTGACAGATAAAAGGGTATCTGGTAATATAAGTCTTGTTCGCAGGAGTGGTGGAATTGGCAGACGCGCAGGCTTCAGGTGCCTGTGGTAGCAATACCGTGCGGGTTCAAGTCCCGCCTTCTGCATGAAAGGATTTCGAGAAATCGGAATCCTTTTTTGTTGCCTCTAAGCCAACAAAAAGGCTCTTTCCTCAATGGGAAGGAGCCTTTTGATCTATCCTGCCTTATGCTTTTGTGGAATAAATATTTCCGTTTAAAATCTTGTCCAGATAGTTGCCATTGGAACTGTAGGAACTTTTGGTGCTGGCCTGATGACTTGCGGAAGAGTAAATCAGGGAAGCTTTGGAACTGATGGTGTTGCCATAGGAACCACCGTTGCCAAAGATACTCTGAATGGTTGCCACATCTGCCTTGTTCAGCGTTTCTTTATCAACGGATAAGGTTTTGTCCTTGCCAATGGTAATGCCGATTTTTGCCAGCATTTTTGCATTGATTGTGGTTGCGCTCTGCATATTGATGGTCTGTCGCAGTACCCGGTCACTTCCGTTATCAGCAGCAGTAGAGGTTGCCTTGTTATAGTTGGTAACAAAAGTGGAAACGGCATCATAGATCGCGTCACGATCGTAATCCAGAGTCTCTACCTCATTGCCATTTTCGTCTTTGGTTGTAATTGTCTTTTTGGTGTACAGAGAACTGTTGGTCAATGCATCAGCGGATTCTGCCAGAGAACTCACAGCATCCTTGATTGCAATGGATTTTTTGTCTGCAGATGTCTGTTCACTGGAAGAAGTTTTTTTCAAAGATTCACTATCCGAGGTGGAACTGGAGCCCATCTCTTTATAATATGCTTTCATGAGTTTTTTGTAGCTTCCGTTTTTCAGGGAAGCGTAATCAGAAAGCAGAGAATCCGATGTCCCGTTGGAAGACAGGCTTCCGAACAGACTGGAAATGTTTGATGAATTGTTTAAATTAATACCGTTCATATAAATTCACTCCTTTGATGAAAGGTCGGCATCCATGCCTGTGTTTCTACTGCATATATCGGTTACAATAGGAGAAAAGTGTAGACTTTTCAATAATATTTTAACACTTCAGAATCAAAGATACAATGAGGAAAAGAGATTAGGGGGTAACCTTGCAAGGGAAACTTTGAAATCCTTAAATATCATATTTTGTGTAATTAAATATATTTTATATCATAAATTGTAAATTTAATCTTGACTTCCTCGTTGGAAAATGATAATATATCACTTGCGATGTGGTTTTTCACATTGGCATGCGGAAGTGTCGGAATTGGCAGACGAGCAAGACTAAGGATCTTGTGGCTATTGCAGTCGTGTGGGTTCAAGTCCCATCTTCCGCACTATCATTGAGAGGAAATCTTTAGAAA
>CAKRTZ010000028.1 GCA_934402515.1 uncultured Lachnospiraceae bacterium | reverse complement strand
TGGAAATCAATATGCTGGGACTCCATTCCAACCGCCATTATCCCTGTGACAAATTTTTCCAGCTGGCGGTGGAGGAGGGCTGTCGCTTTATTCTGGGCTGTGATGCCCACGAACCGGAGGCGGTGCGCCAGCCGGAGGACGAACCGGGAATGATGGAGTTTCTGGAGCGGAATCACATTCAGTATTCCCAGAATTTAGAAATTCGGAAATTATAGAAGGAATCAATGTATGGAAATCAGACAGGCAGTGGCAGCGGATTTGCCGGAAATTCAAAAGGTATACGATGCGGCGGGGGGCTTTATGCGGGCCCATGGGAATCCTACCCAGTGGGCAGGTGGTTATCCCCAGGAGGAATTGCTGCTTCAGGATATCGAGAAGAAACAACTCTATGTCTGCGTGGAGAAAGGTCAGATCGTGGGTTCCTTTGCCTTTATTCCGGGCGTAGACCCTACCTATCTGGTGATTGAGCAGGGAGACTGGCATGAAAACCGCCCCTATGCGGCAATCCATAAGGTGGCATCCAACGGGCAGGTCAAAGGTGTGACCAGAGCCTGTTTCGATTTTTGCAGTGCCCGCTGTGACTATTTGCGGATGGACACGCATCACGACAATCTGCCCATGCAGAATGCCATGAAGAAATATGGCTTCCGCCAGTGCGGTATCATCCACCTGGCAGACGGAAGCCCCAGAGTTGCTTTTGATTATCTGAGAAAGTGTAGTAACGATGACAAAAAAGAAACGTAGGAAGAAAAAGAGATGGCTTGTCCCAGTGCTGGTAGTGATACTGTTGGGAGCGGCAGGGACAGCCTTTGGTATTTATGAAAACAGTCTGGTGTATGGCACCTGCTATGTGGAGGCCGGTGTGGAGGTTACCCCCCAGGACTTCTTAAAACGCCCGGACGGGGAAGCAGCTTTTGCTCAGGACAGCGAACCGGTTAATATTCATGTACCCGGCAGCTATGAGGTAAAAATCAAGACAGGGCTGTTTGCTCACAAGAGTACCCTTCATGTGGCAGATACCACGGCACCCACTGCCCAGGGACAACAGGTGGAACTGACCCTGGGAGAAACCTGTGAGGTGACGGATTTTGTGACACAGGTGTCAGATGCAACGGAAGTGACTCTTTCCTATGAAAACGGGGAGCCGGACTTTACGAAAATCGGAGCCCAGACCATAGAAGTGGCACTGACGGACTTGGGAGAAAACCGGGCAACGGTGGAGGCTTCTCTGTATGTATCCCCTGCAGTAAAGGAGATTACCATCGAGGCAGGAGGCGGATTCCCCACTATCCGGGATTTGATGCTGGTGCAGGGAGATGCCAAATTTATCACGGATATGGAGGCGGCCATCGATGCCACGGCGGTGGGGGATTACGAGATTCTCACGGAAGTGGATGGCGTGCAGGGCAAAACTATCATGCACATTGTGGACACCGTTCCTCCTGTAGGTACGGCAAAGGATGTAGAAAGTTTCTGCAATGTAATCCGCCATGCGGAGGACTTTGTGGACAGTGTACAGGATATGACACAAGTGTCAGCATCCTTTGTGACAGAACCGGATATCAACAAAGTGGGAGAGCAGACGGTTCAGATTCTTTTAACCGATGAGGGAGGTAACACCGCCCAATTGACGGCGAAGCTGACTTTACAGGAAGATGTGGACACCCCGGTGATTACGGGAGCAAAGGATCTGGATGTTTACCAGGGAATGTCGGTATCTTACAAAACCGGTGTGACGGTTACCGATGATTGTATGGAGGATCTGGATTTCAACGTGGATAACAGCCAGGTAGACCTAAAGACACCGGGAGATTATCCCCTCACTTATACCGCAACGGATGTGGGCGGACATACGGCACAGGTATCCGTAACGGTGCATGTGTTGGAACAGAAGTATGATATCAATGAGGTTGACCGGCTGGCGGATGAAGTGTTGGCACAGATCTGTACCGAAGATATGACCCCGTACGATAAATGTGAGGCAATTTATAACTGGGTTGTGCGAAATGTGGGATATATGGATCATTCAGATAAGGGAAACTGGGTGCAGGGTGCCTGGGAAGGACTGGTAAAACACCAGGGTGACTGCTATGTGTATTTTGCCACCTCCAAGGAACTGCTGACCAGGGCTGGCATCGACAATATTGATATTGAGAAAATTCCCACAACACGGATGCACTATTGGAATCTTGTCAATCTGGGAACCGGGTGGTATCATTTTGACACAACCCCTCGTGTCAGCGACCATCCACGGATTTTTCTGTGGACGGAGGATGAACTGATGGCGTACTCGGCGATTCACTACCGTGCCTTTAACTATGACCACAGCCTTTACCCGGAAGTAAGCAATGTTCCCTACGAACAGTCTGTGGCACAGGCAGACACCGGGGAATCCACAGAAGAATAAGTAACAGGAAGGGCATGGAAAAATGCAGAATCATGTACTGGATTATTTGAACGAAATCGTAAAGAAAAAGCCGGACAAGGTGGCGTTTTCCGATGGAACGGATGCCCTCACCTTTGCCCAGGTCTATGACCAGAGCCGCCAGATTGGCTTTTTCCTACATAACAAAGGAATTTACAAGGAGCCGGTGGTGGTGTTCATGCAAAAACACCCTGCCACCATCACCGCCTTTTTCGGTGTGATTACCGGTGGAGACTTCTATGTACCCATCGATTCCGAGATGCCCGCGGCGCGGATTGATTTAATCCTGAAAAATGTCAATGCCCGGATGATTATCTGTGATGAAAACACCCTGGAAACGGCGAAAACCTTTGACTACCAGGGGGAACTGATCACCTACAGTGCCATCTGTCAGGAACAGGAAGAAACCCCGGAGGCACAGGCAGAGAAAGATGCGGCCTTACAGGAAATCCACGATAAGGCAATCGACACCGACCCCATTTATATTGTGTTTACCTCCGGTTCCACTGGAGTACCAAAAGGGGTAGCCGCCTGTCACCGCTCCGTTTTGGATTATGTGGAGCAGTTGTCGGAGACATTGGAATTTGATGAAAATACTGTATTTGGAAACCAGACACCCCTGTATTTTGACGCCTGCTTAAAGGAACTTTACCCTACCTTGAAATTTGGCGCCACCACCTATCTGATTCCACACGAACTGTTTATGTTCCCTGTCAAACTGGTGGAATTTTTAAACCAATACCGGATTAACACCCTGTGCTGGGTAGTGTCCGCACTGACCATGATCTCCGCCTTTGGAACCTTTAAGACGGTAAAACCCCAGTATCTGCGGTGCATCGCTTTTGGCAGTGAGGTGTTCCCCATCAAGCAGTTTAATCGGTGGAAAGAGGCGGTGCCGGATGCCAGCTTTACCAATCTTTACGGGCCCACAGAGGGCACGGGCATGTGCTGTTTCTACAAAGTCAACCGGGACTTTGAATTGGACGAGGTGATTCCCATCGGGCATCCCTTCAAAAATACAGAAATCCTGCTCTTGAATGACCATGACGAGCTGGCGGTAGACGGCGAGTCGGGAGAAATCTGCATCCGGGGAACTTCCGTGACCCTGGGCTATTACAACAACCCGGAGAAAACCGCCGAGTGCTTTGTCCAGAATCCCTTGAACAAAGCCTACCCGGAAATTATTTATCGTACCGGCGATATCGGACGGCGCAATGAACGGGGAGAACTGGTCTTCGTCTCCCGGAAAGATTACCAGATTAAACATATGGGACACCGTATTGAGCTGGGAGAGATTGAAGTCAATGTGAACCTGCTGGAGGAAGTGAAGATTTCTGGCTGTATCTATGATGATGCAAAAGGAAAAATCGTTCTCTACTATGTGGGAGATCTGGAGGAAGCGGAGCTGACCAACCGTCTGAAAACCAGACTTCCCCGGTATATGATGCCCAACCGCATCATCCGACTGGAACAGATGCCCTTTACGGCAAACGGCAAGATTGACCGTGTAATCTTAAAGAAGAATAGTTACAAAAGTATGAAATAAAGAACTACAGAAAGATAGGAAGGAATTTGAAACTATGGAAGAATTACTTGAGATTTTAAGAGACTTACACCCGGAGGTGGACTACGAGCACTGTGATACCCTCATTGATGACAAAATTCTGGATTCCTTTGACATCGTGACCATTATTTCCGAAATCTGCGACCAGTTTGATGTGACCATTTCCGCAGAGCACATTACGCCGGAGAATTTCAATTCTGCCCAGGCCATCTATGAGCTTATTGAGAAGTTAGAGGACGAGGACTAATCCCATGCTGTTTGTTTCCTATGAATTTCTGGGATTTCTGTTGCTGGTATTCCTGTTATACTATCTGATTCCCAGAAAATTCCAGTGGCAGCTTTTGCTGGCAGCCAGCTATGTCTTTTATTTTCTGGCAGACCCCCGTTATCTCTTTTATATTCTGCTCACCACCATCTCCACCTGGGGGATCGGTGTCCTCATTGACAACCGCTTCCGCACCCAGAAAGAGTATCTGGCGGCACATAAGGCGGAACTGTCCAAAGAGGAGCGGAAGGCCTACAAACAGAGGACAAAACAGGGACAGTGGCGGTTACTTCTGACCTGTCTGTTGTTTAATCTGGGAATTCTGGCAATCTTAAAATACACCAATTTTACCATTGCCAATATCAATGGTCTGCTCCACTTCTTTGGAAGTGACAACCAGCTCTCCATGTTAAACATTGTACTGCCCCTGGGCATTTCTTTTTATACCTTCCAGTCTCTGGGCTACATCATTGATGTGTACCGGGGAACTGCCCAGGCAGAGCGGAATTTCTTACGTTTTGCCCTGTTTGTGTCCTTTTTTCCCCAGTTAATTCAGGGACCCATCAGCCGTTGGAACGATTTGTCTGCTTCCCTCTATGAGGAACATGCCTTTGACTGGCAGACGGTCAGCTTTGGTTTACAGCGGATCCTGTGGGGGTATTTTAAGAAAATGGTCATCGCTGACAGAATGCTGACAGCGGTGAATACCATTATCCGCAACAGTGACCAGTACCAGGGTGCCTATGTCTTTGCGGGGATGCTCTTTTATGCCCTGGAACTGTATGCAGACTTTACCGGCGGCATCGATATCACCATCGGTATTGCCCAGGTCATGGGAATCAAGGTGACGGAAAACTTCCATCGTCCCTATTTTTCCAAGTCCATCAAGGAATATTGGCGGCGCTGGCATATCACCATGGGAACCTGGTTCACGGACTATATTTTCTATCCGATTTCCGTGTGTAAACCCATGCTGAAATTCTCCAAATTTTCCAGAGCCCATTTCGGGGAAATCATTGGCAAACGGATGCCGGTGTATCTGTCTTCCTTTGCCGTATGGTTCGCCACCGGTATCTGGCACGGCGCAAGCTGGAACTTTATCGTCTGGGGACTGGGCAACTGGGTGGTGATTATGATTTCCCAGGAACTGGAACCCTTGTATACAAGATTTCACCAACGTTTTCCGGGTCTTGGAGAAAAACGGGTATACCAGGGCTTTCAGGTCATCCGCACCATTCTGCTCATGAGCTGTCTGCGGATGTTTGACTGTTACCGGGATGTGCCCCTCACCTTCCGCATGTTCGGAACCATGGTGACTGCCAGAAACTGGGCAGTTTTGTGGAACGGCTCCCTGTTGCAGCTTGGACTTACCGGTGCCGATTTTCTGGTGCTGGCAGCAGGTTTTGTCCTGCTTTTGACCGTGAGCCTTATCCAGCGCAGCGGCAGTGTGCGGGAAAAGATTGGTGCGAAACCCTTCTGGCTTCGTTTTATTCTGTGGTACGCCCTGTTTCTGGCAACCTTACTGCTTGGCGCATACGGCGCAGGATATGATTCCAGCCAGTTTATTTATAATCAGTTTTAACGATGGGAAACAGAATGATGAGAAAAAGAAAGTTAGTCCGTGGACTTGCGGTGGTACTACTTGTGGCGGTGACGCTGTTTGCCCTCCAACGGGTGCTGATGCCCAAATACGTGGTTGGTGTGGTGGAAGGAGCCTTAATCGGCGAGTATTACCAGGATGAAAAGAACCACGATGTGGTGTTCATCGGAGATTGCGAGGTTTATGAGAACTTCACCCCGGCGGTACTGTGGCAGGAATACGGTATCAACAGCTACATCCGGGGCAGTGCCCAGCAGCTGATCTGGCAGTCCTATTATCTGCTGGAGGACACCCTGCGGTATGAAAAGCCCCAGGTGGTGATTTTCAACGTGCTGTCCATGAAATACAACGAGCCCCAGAAAGAGGCATATAACCGCATGACTCTGGAGGGGATGCGGTGGTCAATTTCCAAGGTGAAGGACATCCAGGCATCCATGATGCCGGAGGAGCATTTCGTTGAATATGTCTTTCCCATACTCCGCTATCATGCCAGATGGAACGAACTGACCATGGATGATTTGCGCTATGCCTTCCATACCCCCCGGATTTCCCACAACGGATACTACATGCGGGTGGATGTAAAACCGGCGGAAAATGTGCCGGAGGGAAAGGTACTGGCAGATTACTCTTTCGGGGAGAATGCCTGGAATTATCTGGAGAAAATGACGCAGCTTTGCAAAGAAAATGACATTCAGCTCATCCTCATCAAGGCTCCATCCCTCTACCCCTACTGGTATCCCGAATGGGAGGAACAGATTGAGGACTACGCGGCAGAAAATGAGTTGCCCTATCTCAATTTTCTGGAAAATGCAGAAAAAATCGGCATCGACTATACCACCGACACCTACGATGCCGGACTCCATCTGAATCTTTCCGGTGCGGAGAAGGTGACCAGGGTGCTGGGGCAGTATCTTGCCCAGGAATGCCAGGTGCCGGATCGACGGGATGAGGAGAAACTTGTGGAAAGCTGGGAGAAAAAGCTGGAGTTTTATGAGGCAGACCGGCGTTCACAGCTCACGCAGCAGGAAATAAAGATTGAAAAATAGGAAAAAAGGGCATAATATAGAATTATGAGGAAGATTACAAAAATGCAATATTTGAAAAAAACTTTGGGAATGGTGTTGTGTGTTGTAACGATGGCGGGAATGACAGCTTGCGGAAATGATGCAAAGGTCATCGAAGGAAATGCTTCTTCCGGGACACAGACAGAGATCATTGGCGGAGCGGAGGGAACCACGGAGATTCTTCTGACGAATGATACCGATGCCGGCTGGACTTTTCAGGCAGGTGATGTGACTCTCACACCGGATATGGATATGAGCGCCATAGCAGATCAGCTGGGGGAACCGAAAAGCTATTTTGAGGCAGCAAGCTGTGCCTTTGAAGGACTGGATAAAATCTACACCTACACAAGTTTTGAAATTGAAACCTATCCCCAGGATACAGCAGACTGCATCAAATCCATCGTTTTAAAGGATGATACCGTATCTACCGTGGAGGGAGTTTCCATCGGAGACAGCGAGGATAAGGTACGTGAGACCTATGGTGAACCTGCGGAGGAAAGCACAGGAAAACTTGTTTATCAGAAAGAGAAGACGAATCTGGTATTTGTGATAAGCAGTGGAGTTGTGGCATCTATTGAATACGATTCTATGGTAATGGAATAGCACAATAGAAAAAACTCCCGTTTTTCGGGGGAGGGGTAAAATGTGAGTAGCAAAAGAAGAGTTCTGATTGTTGATGATGAAAAAACAAATCGGAAGATTTTGAGCAAGATTCTTTCCGAGGACTATGAGGTATTGGAAGCCGATAACGGAGCCACTGCCTTAAAGATGCTGCAAAAACCGGATCACCATATTGATGTGGTACTTTTGGATTTACTGATGCCGGAATTTGACGGCTTTGACTTTTTGCGCGTCTTTTCAGAAACCGGTCAGGCAGATAATATTCCGGTGGTGGTTACAACGGGAGACGACAATCCGGAGAGTGAGACGAAATGTCTTGAACTGGGAGCCTGGGATTTTGTGAAAAAGCCCTACAATGCCACGGTATTGAAACTCAGGGTGAAGAGTGCAATCGAGCGCAATACGCTGCATGTCCTTCAGGAATTACGTTATAAAGAACAGTTTGATAAGCTGACGGGAATTTACAAAGGAGAGACATTCCGCAGGGAAACCCGTAAAATGCTGGAGGAACATCCGGATATCACCTTTGCCATGGTGCGTATGGATATCCATAAGTTCCAGGTATATAATTCTTTCTTCGGTATTATGGAGGGAGATCATCTGTTAAAGTATGTTGCATCCTTATTACAGAAATATACACAGCATATCGAATTGAAAACCTATTGCCGCAAGGAAGCGGACGTCTTTTATATCTGCCTGCCTTATAAGGGTAAGGAGCGGTCACAGGAGGTGCTGGAGCAGATTCGCGAGGATCTTCGCAATTTTCAGAAGAGTTATGATCTGGTGCCGGTATTTGGTATTTATGTCATTCAGGATAGTAAATCCTCGATTCGTGAGATGATGGATTATGCCAAGATGGCGGCGGATACCTGTAAAGAAAATTATGTGCAGAACTATGCATATTATGACCAGACCATTCAGGATGAGATTCTGCAGTCCCAGATGATCGTCAATAAAATGAAAAGAGCACTGAGAGAGGAACAATTTGTTCTTTATCTGCAGCCTAAATACAGTCTGGCAGACAACCAGATTCAGGGTGCCGAGGTGTTGGTACGATGGGAAGATCCGGAGAAAGGGCTTCTGCCTCCCGGAATGTTTATTCCGATTTTCGAACACAATGGTTTTATTATGGAACTGGATTACTATGTGTGGGAACATTCCTGCCAGATGCTGCGCCGCTGGCTGGATGAGGGACGCAAGGTGTATCCGATTTCCGTCAATATTTCCAGAGTCAGTCTGTATAATCCGAATTTGGCAGAGGATATCTGTGAACTGGTGGAACGCTATCACATTCCCACGGAACTGTTCCAGCTGGAACTGACAGAGACCGCTTATGCCAGCAACCCCACTCAGATCTGGGCAGATATGAGTAAACTGCAGAAAAAAGGTTTTACGATCCTTATGGACGACTTTGGAAGCGGTTATTCTTCCCTGAATGTTTTGAAAGATATTAATGTAGATGTGCTGAAACTGGACATGAAGTTTTTGACCAATGCAGCAGATCCTGTACGCAGTCATGTTATTTTGAAAGCAGTAGTACATATGGCGAAGGATCTGGATATCCCCTGTATTGCGGAAGGGGTTGAGCAGATAAGCCAGGCAGAATTCTTGAAAAAGGTAGGCTGTGAGTATGTACAGGGGTATCTGTATGCAAAACCCATGCCGGTCAAGGACTATGAAGCTCTGGTGGAAGCAGGAGGATCCTACTGTAAACAGTAAAACCTTTCCCAGCCTTCATTAAAGTTTTGTCCCGCAAAAGAAGAGATAAAAAATTAAAAAAAAGATTGCATGGAAAAAAAAGCTGTGCTAATATAATGGCGATAAATGCATTGAAGGAGACTCTTGCCAGGAAGTTCGACAGGAAATTGGCGTCACCGACTGAGAGCGCCTAACGAAGGAATCGGTAAAGGGAACACTCCGGAGCAGATTATCTGAAAGCAGTGGAAACTGTCGTAGGGTAATACGTGTCAACCCACGTTACGGGAAAGAGTGGATATGTGTGTTCTGCGTCAGGTTTTCCTGGAATGCGGCATATATCAATGCGGGTGGTACCGCGGATAGAATCGTTTATCCGTCCCGGAATACAAATAGTATTCCGGGACTTTTTGTATGCACAAAAATGTGCGGGTCTCGGAATCGAACAAAAAGGAGACCAAAACTATGAAAAACTGTTACAGAGACATCACTGTCAAAGAAATCGGCGAACAGCACATCGGTCAGACCCTGCGGGTAGCTGGCTGGGTGGAGAACATCCGCGACCACGGCGGCGTATCCTTCATTGATCTGCGGGATATGTACGGCGTACTCCAGGTGGTTCTCCGTCAGGACGGCTTGCTGAAAGGCATCACCAAAGAGATGTGCATCAGCGTGGAAGGACTGATTGAGAAAAGGGACGAGGACACCTACAATCCTAAAATTCCCACCGGAACCATTGAACTGGAGGCACGCACCATTGACGTGTTAGGCAAGGTTTATCAGCAGCTTCCTTTTGAGATTATGACCTCCAAGGAAACCCGTGAGGATGTCCGCCTGAAATACCGTTACCTGGATTTGCGCAATGCCAAAGTCAAAGATAACATTATCTTCCGTTCCCAGGTGATTGCATTCCTGCGCCAGAAGATGACAGAGATGGGCTTTCTGGAAATCCAGACTCCGATTCTGTGTGCATCCTCCCCGGAGGGCGCCAGAGATTATATCGTACCCTCCCGTAAATACAAAGGAAAATTCTACGCACTGCCCCAGGCACCCCAGCAGTACAAACAGCTGCTCATGGTGTCGGGCTTTGATAAATATTTCCAGATTGCTCCCTGTTTCCGTGATGAGGATGCGAGAGCAGACCGTTCTCCCGGTGAGTTCTATCAGTTAGACTTTGAGATGAGTTTTGCCACCCAGGAGGATGTATTCCGGGTGGGCGAAGAAGTGCTTACTGCCACCTTTGAGAAATTTGCACCGGAAGGGGCAGCCATCACTCCGGCACCTTATCCGGTTATCAGCTACAAGCAGGCGATGTTAGAATTTGGCTGTGACAAGCCGGATTTACGCAACCCCCTGCGTATTATGGATTTGACGGACTTTTTCCAGAAATGTACCTTCCGTCCTTTCCTGGGACGCACCGTCCGTGGTATCAAGGTACATGCAGAGATGAGCAAGGGATTCCATGAGAAACTCTTATCCTTCGCCACCGGGCTTGGCATGGGCGGCTTAGGCTATCTGGAAGTGGCAGAGGATTTAAGCTACAAGGGTCCCATTGATAAATTTATTCCGGAGGAATTAAAGCCGGAATTGGCAAAGCTGGCAGGCTTACAGACAGGAGACACCATTTTCTTTATCGCGGATAAAGAGGAGCGGGCAAACTACTATGCGGGACAGATTCGCAACGAACTGGGACAGAAACTGGATCTCATTGAGAAAAATGCCTTCCGTTTCTGCTATGTAAACGACTTCCCTATGTACGAGTTAGACCCGGAAACCAAACAGCTTGGCTTTACCCACAACCCCTTCTCCATGCCCCAGGGAGGCCTGGAGGCTCTGGAGAACGAGAACCCGCTGGACATTCTGGCATACCAGTACGACATCGTGTGCAACGGTGTGGAACTGTCCTCCGGTGCGGTGAGAAACCACGATATGCAGATTATGGTTAAAGCCTTTGAACTGGCCGGCTATGACGAGGAGACTTTAAAGAGCAAATTCGGCGCACTGTACCAGGCATTCCAGTTTGGTGCACCCCCTCATGCAGGAATGGCTCCCGGTGTGGACCGTATGATCATGCTGCTTCGCCAGGAGGAAAACATCCGGGAGGTTATCGCCTTCCCTATGAGCGGTTCTGCCCAGGATCTGATGTGCGGAGCACCCAATGATGTCACCGAACAGCAGCTGCGTGAGGTACACATCAAAGTGCGGGATTAAAGAGAAAAATAAATGTTTCTCTTACAAGATTTGTGCTTGCGCACAAACTTGAAAACCTTGAAAAGTGGATGGAATGGAGAAAATTATGACAAATATCATTTCAGATGAGACCATTGAATATGTAGGCATCCTGGCAAAACTGGAACTTTCTGAGGAAGAAAAGGAACAGGCGAAAAAGGATATGGGCAGCATGTTGGACTACATCGACCAGTTGAATGAGCTGGACACCACAGGGGTGGAGCCCATGTCCCATGTCTTTCCGGTACAGAATGTGTTCCGGGAGGATGTGGTGACCAACGGTGATGAGAGCGAAAAGACGCTGGCAAATGCACCGGAGCAGAAGGACAACATGTTCCTGGTGCCCAAGACCTTTGACTGATGAAAAGGAGATGCGCGAAAATGGATGTTTGTAAAATGACAGCCGTGCAGCTTGCCAAAGCGATCCGGGCGGGGGAAACCACCGCAGTGGAGGCCATGCAGGCGGTACTGGAACAGATAGAACAATACGAAAGCACCTACCACTGCTATGTGACCGTGGATAAGGAGGGGGCATTGCAGCGCGCCGCCCAGGTGCAGGCAAAAATTGAGGCAGGAGAGCTGACCGGGCCTCTGGCAGGTGTGCCGGTGGCAATCAAGGACAATATGTGTACCGAGGGCATGCTCACCACCTGCTCTTCCAAAATTCTGAACAACTTCATTCCCACCTACTCTGCGGAGGCAGTGCTCTTACTGGAACAGGCAGGAGCGGTGGTGATTGGAAAAACCAATATGGATGAATTCGCCATGGGTTCTACCACAGAGACTTCCGCCTACGGTGTGACGAAAAACCCCGTAAACCCGGAGCATGTGCCGGGAGGCTCCTCCGGTGGTTCCGCTGCGGCAGTGGCAGCAGGAGAGTGTTTCTTTGCACTGGGCTCTGATACCGGCGGTTCCATCCGCCAGCCCGCCTCCTACTGTGGCGTGGTAGGCATGAAACCCACCTATGGTACGGTGTCCCGTTACGGACTGATTGCCTACGGTTCTTCCTTAGATCAGATTGGACCTTTGACCAAAAACGTGGAGGACTGTGCCACGGTGCTGGAACTCATTGCCGCCCACGATGAAAAGGATTCCACCTCCATCAAGCGGGAGGATACAGATTTTACATCCGCTCTGGTAAAGGATGTGAAGGGCATGCGCATTGGTATTCCCAGAGACTATTTCGGGGAAGGATTGGAGCCGGAAGTAAAAGCGGCAGTCTTAAAGGCAGCCGGGGATTTGAAAGCCCAGGGCGCTATCGTGGAGGAATTTGATTTAAGTCTGGTAAATTACGCCATTCCTACCTATTATACCATTGCGGCAGCGGAGGCAAGTTCCAACCTGGAGCGTTTTGACGGCATCAAATACGGCTACCGTGCCGAGGGCGTGGAGGGACTCCATCCCATGTATAAAAAGACCCGTTCCGAGGGCTTTGGTGCCGAGGTAAAACGCCGTATTATGTTAGGCTCCTTCGTGTTAAGTTCCGGCTACTATGATGCTTACTATCTGAAAGCCCTCCGGGTAAAAGCCATGATTAAGAAAGCTTTTGACGAGGCGTTCCGGAAATATGATGTGATTTTAGGACCGGTGGCACCTACCACCGCCCCCAGACTGGGACAGAGTCTGGCAGACCCCATCAAGATGTACCTGGGAGATATTTATACCATCGCGGTAAACCTGGCAGGACTGCCCGGTATTTCCCTTCCCTGCGGCAAGGACAGCAAGGGACTGCCCATCGGCTTGCAGTTAATCGGCGACTGTTTCCAGGAGAAGAAACTGATTCAGACCGCGTATACCTATGAACAAATCAGAGAGGAGGCGTAACGTATGTCAGGCATTGCTAAGGAGTATGAAACCGTCATCGGACTGGAAGTCCATGTAGAACTGGCAACCAAAACCAAAATTTTCTGTGGCTGTTCCACTGCTTTTGGCGGACGCCCCAACTCCCATACCTGTCCGGTCTGCACCGGAATGCCCGGTTCCTTGCCGGTATTAAACAAAAAGGTACTGGAATACGCCGTTGCGGTGGGGCTTGCCACCAACTGCGATATTACCCGGTACTGCAAATTCGACAGAAAGAACTATTTTTATCCGGATAACCCCCAGAACTACCAGATTTCCCAGTTGTATCTGCCCATCTGCAGAAACGGAAAAGTGGAAATCGAAGTGGATGGTGTCCGCAAGAACATCGGAATCCATGAGATTCACATGGAGGAGGATGCAGGCAAATTGATTCACGATGAGTGGGAAGATGCCACCCTGGTGGACTACAACCGTTCCGGTGTGCCCCTCATTGAGATTGTTTCCGAGCCGGATATGCGTTCCGCGGAGGAGGTCATTGCCTATCTGGAAAAACTGCGGATGCTGATTCAGTACATCGGTGCCTCCGACTGTAAGCTGCAGGAAGGCTCCATGCGTGCCGATGTCAATCTGTCGGTACGGGAAGTGGGAGCACCGGAATTTGGCACCCGTACCGAGATGAAGAACTTAAACTCCTTCCGATCCATCGCTCATGCCATCGCCGGAGAGCGGGAACGTCAGATTGATTTGCTGGAGGCGGGAGAAAAAGTGGTACAGGAAACCCGCCGCTGGGATGACAGTAAGGAGCAGTCCTACGCCATGCGCAGCAAGGAGGATGCCCAGGACTACCGCTACTTCCCGGAGCCGGATTTAGTACCCATTTCCATCAGTGAGGACTGGTTAGAGGAAATCCGGGATACCCTTCCCGAATTCCGGGAGGAGAAAAAAGCCCGGTATCTCCAGGAGTTTGACATTCCGGAATACGATATTGACATGATCACCGGAACCAAGGCGCTGGCAGATCTGTTTGAAAAGACGGTGGCGCTGGGAGCCGCACCCAAGAAAGTTTCCAACTGGATTATGGTGGAAACCATGCGGTTACTGAAAGAGCATGAGATGGATGCGGAGGATATTCATTTCAGTCCGGCACATCTGGCAGCCATCATTGACATGGTAGAAAAGAAAGAAATCAACGGCAATGTGGCAAAAGAAGTCTTTGAACAGGTATTTCTGGAGGATGTAGACCCGAAAGCCTATGTGGAGGAAAAAGGGTTAAAGACGGTAAATGACGAGGGTGCGCTGCGCACCACCGTAGAACAGGTGTTAAAAGACAACCCCCAGTCTGTGGAAGACTACCACAATGGAAAAGAAAAAGCCATCGGCTTCCTGGTAGGACAGACGATGAAAGCGATGCACGGGAAAGCAGACCCCGGCATGGTGAATAAAATGTTAAAAGAACTCCTTGCCCAGTAGGGCAGGGAGTTCCGTTTTTGCGGGACAAGTTTATGCTGCGCATATCGCTCGTGCGCAAAAAGTCGTCAGGCGACTCTTTGATGTTACTTTCCAGTAAGGTAGGATAAAAATTTTACTGCCTGGTCGGTATGGGCACCATTGCACATGAAACCGTAGACAACCTCACCGGAGAGGAAACAGTTATTATCCATAAAGAAAGGAATATCCTCCACATTCAGGTAGATGCCCACTGCAATGGGATTTTCCATCTGACTGGGGTCACGATGGTCTTCGGTGTAAGCTGCGGAGGCATAGGCGGGAACCTCAGCGGTTTCGGAAATGGTAACCTCCTCCGTTTCCTTCGCATCAATATCTGCCTGGTCGATATAGTAGATGTCGCCCTCGTATGCGGCAATCTGTTCCGCAGTCATTACTTCATCTAACTGGAAAAAAGATTCATTTAAGGCGTAATTGGTAAAGACATTTTCCCGGCTGACAAAAGTGTCCACCTCACCAGCAGCCAGTAAAGCCGAAAGTTTCATGGCTCCGTAATAGGAATCCTGGGAAAAATCCTCCGGGTCATAAACGACGGAAGTGTCAATTTTAATATCATATTGTTTTAAATCGATTCCCGCAGATTCCGCAAATTCATTTCCGGCGTCATCCGCCATATGATAGCCTCCCGCATTGACCAAAAGTGCGTAAAAAGCGTTTTCATTCTGCGTTACCATATCATGGATAAACCAGATAACCATAATCAGCAGAGCAACTGCGGCCAGAGTGTGAAATTTGTAATATCCCCAGAAGTATGCCAGCTTTTCCTTAAAAGACTTGTCTTTCATCTTACTGGTTTCTTTTTTGATATCATCCATAACGGGCATGGCAGTTTCCTCCAGGTTCTGTATCATAAATGCTACCTTATTCTAATAAGAAAAAAGTGCAATGTCAATGAAAGGAATCTTAGCGTTTCGTAAAAAAAGTATAAAGAAAAAGGTTCAACCTTGAAAGTTGTATTTTTTTGTAATATGATTATAAAATAATATACAGAAAGGTGGACATACCTGTGAACGAAACATATGTAGAATGCCTTGTAAAAGGTAAAAACTCTATATTAATGAAGTTCCTGCAAATTTTTCTGACGATTCTGACCGTATTATTTGTCATGTGTCTGATGGTGAATATTCTGGGGCTTCTGGCACTTCCCCTGGCGATTGCCTGCGGCGTGGGCGCTTATTTTGCCGGAATGAATGCCAATGTGGAGTATGAATATCTGTATCTTGATAAGGAAATTACCATTGACAAGGTTCTGAATAAGACGAAACGTAAGAGAGTCGGTGTATTTTCCGTAGAAAAAATGGAAATATTGGCACCTGTCAAATCCTACCATCTGGACGATTACAAAAACCGTCAGGTGAAAACCTTTGATTACAGTTGTGGTGTGGAGAAAAAACCGGAAACCCGTTATTGCATGTATTACAATGGAGAAAAGAAACTGATCCTGGAGCCCAACGAGGCGATGGTAAAGGCCATCAAAAATATTGCACCTCGTAAGGTATTTATGGATTAAAATAACAATTTTTTTAGGAGGAAACATGGGACAGATTATTGGCGAAGGCATTACTTTTGACGATGTATTATTGGTACCGGCGTATTCACAGGTAGTACCGAATCAGGTGGATTTGACCACTCATCTGACAAAAAAAATCAAACTGAACATTCCGATGATGAGCGCAGGAATGGATACAGTTACTGAGCACCGCATGGCAATTGCCATGGCAAGACAGGGTGGTATCGGAATCATCCACAAAAACATGTCAATCGAGGCACAGGCAGAGGAAGTAGACAAGGTAAAACGTTCTGAGAACGGTGTTATTACCGATCCGTTTTCTTTAAGTCCTGAGCATACTCTGGCTGACGCGGATGCGTTAATGGCTAAGTTCCGTATTTCCGGCGTTCCCATTACCGAGGGACGTAAATTAGTTGGTATTATCACCAACCGTGATCTGAAATTTGAGACAGATTTTACCAAGAAAATCAAAGAGTCCATGACCAGCGAAGGACTGATCACCGCTCCCGAGGGAACCACTCTGGAAGAGGCAAAGAAAATTCTGGCAGCGGCCCGCAAAGAGAAGCTTCCCATTGTGGACAAGGACTTCAACTTAAAAGGTCTGATTACCATCAAGGATATTGAGAAAACCGTAAAATATCCGCTGGCAGCAAAGGATGAGCAGGGACGTCTGCTTTGTGGTGCCGCTGTGGGTATTACCGCCAATGTGCTTGATCGTGTGGCAGCCCTGGTAGATGCCAAGGTGGATGTCATTGTCTTAGACAGTGCCCATGGTCATTCTGAGAACGTATTAAGATGTATCCGCATGATTAAAGAGAAATATCCGGAAGTGCAGGTTATCGCAGGTAACGTGGCAACTGGAGAAGGAACCAAGGCTCTCATCGAGGCTGGCGCTGATGCAGTGAAAATCGGTATCGGACCCGGTTCCATCTGTACCACCCGTGTGGTAGCAGGTATCGGCGTGCCCCAGATTACCGCAATCATGGATGCTTACGCTGTAGCCAAAGAGTACGGAATCCCCATCATCGCCGATGGAGGTATCAAGTATTCCGGCGATATGACCAAAGCAATCGCAGCAGGCGGCAGTGTCTGCATGATGGGTTCCATGTTTGCAGGATGTGAGGAGAGCCCGGGAGAGATCGAACTGTTCCAGGGACGTAAATATAAAGTATACCGTGGAATGGGCTCCATCGCAGCCATGGAAAATGGTTCCAAGGATCGTTACTTCCAGGAAAATGCAAAGAAACTGGTACCGGAAGGTGTCGAGGGACGTGTGGCATACAAGGGAAATGTGGAAGATACCGTATTCCAGCTGATGGGCGGTCTCCGTTCCGGTATGGGCTACTGCGGATGCGGAAGCATTGATGAATTGAAGGAGAACGGCAGATTTGTGAAAATCTCCGCTGCGTCCTTGAAGGAAAGCCATCCTCATGATATCCACATTACCAAGGAAGCACCAAACTACAGCATTGATGCGTAATTTACCATTGTTATAGCGGATAGATAGGAAGAGACAGATTTTCTGAAGAGATCTGTCTCTTTTTCATTCATAGGAAATTCCTTCCTATGAATGAAAAAAATTTCCGATTTATTTATGAATGTGCATTACTATAGTACTAGATGGAATCCTGTATAAAGTTTGTATTTTCATAAAAAATGTGTTAAAATTTTATATCACATACCTACCGGAGAAAATTTCCATGACATTACAGGAACTTATAGACATCGATCGAGTACAAAAGCTACAGAATAAGTTTTGTGAAGTGGTAAAAACAAATGCTTACTGTGTACAGGGTTGGGATCAGCCTGTCACCAAAATCAGCGGAAACCAGGAAGACATCAACAGACTCAGTGAACTGGTGACAGCACAACAGGTCCGCTCCCTGGTGCAGAGAGTAAGTGATAATTCTATAGAAGACCAAGCCGTAGAGGATACCGAATATCCCTGGCTGAAACTGGCGGCGGCATCCATAAAAGTGACTCCTCAGGTACAGCTGACCTGGATCATTTATGGCATTGTCTATGATGTGCCGGGAGTGGATGAGGCGGAACTCCGCAGCAAATGGCATGGCGTGATCAGAGAAAAACAACTTTACAGAGCACTGGATCTGCTCCATGATGTTTCCTACAGTATCCTGCGGAATAAGGCCAATCTGGAAATTGTACGGGCGGAGAGTCTCCGCAGCAGATATTCCCAACAGGCCACAGAGGAACTACTGCATCAGAACGAATCCATGACGCAGGTGGTGCAGCTGCTTGACCATGAAGAGGCCATTGAAGTGGTAATGGAAAAAATGCTGGCCATTATTGGAGAATATCTCAATATTTCCAGTGCACAGGTGTTCAAACTTCATGACAACCGGGCAGAGATGGATGTGATTGCTGAGTGGTGTAATACCGGTGTGATCTCTTATTTTGACCGCACGAAGAACCAGCCCGCTTTTCAGTTCTTACATACAGACAAGCCGTTAGTCCTCTCCTATGACTCCGATATGCCCATTGCCATCAAGGAAGAACTGAAACATTTGCAGATTTCGGCACTCATCAGTTTTCCTGTTTTCTTTGACGATGTGCCAGATATGTATGTCTGTTTTCAGGATAAAGCACCTACCAGGCGCTGGCAGGTGGAGGAAATTAAATTTATCAACGATTCGCTGAAGGTGTTACAGAGTATTCTCACCAGGAGAATCCAGAAGAATTCCCTCACCAGTTCCTACAATTCCCTGGCAGCAGTGCTGGACAATGTGGGAAGTGCGATCTATGTCAAGGATGAGATAAATAATGAAGTGCTGTTTGAAAACCGTATTTTGCGAAATACTTTTCATAAAGAACTCCAGGAACATAAATTAGAAGATATTCTGAAAAAGGAGCGCAGCGAGCTTTTTCATGAAGAGACCGGTCACTGGTATGACCTGATCCATCACAAAATTAAATGGGTGGATGGAAGAGATGTCAGTCTGTATGTTCTTTACGACATCACCGACAAGAAAAATTACCAGTACAAAATTGAACAACAGGCATACACGGATTTCCTCACAGGACTTTATAACCGAATGTGCTGTGAGCGTGATCTTGCGCGCTTTATTGATGAGGCAAAGAAAAATGGCGGCAAAGGAGCTCTTCTTTACCTGGATCTGGATGATTTCAAGCATATCAATGACGGGCTGGGACATCAGTACGGAGATGTATTGCTGAAATCCATATCCGAAAGCCTGAGCAGTATTAACGGTATCCATAACACCTGTTACCGTATGGGCGGCGATGAGTTTGTCATTATTGTGCCTTCCACAGAGGAGGACAAGCTGGAGCAGATTTTAAACAATGTACAGGGCATTTTCTCCAAACCCTGGTTTTTGAAAAATACAGATTTCTACTGTACCATGAGTATGGGTATTGTCTACTTCCCGGAATATGGGGAAGATGTACAGGAGATGATTAAGAAGGCGGACATCGCCATGTACGAGGCAAAGCGCGCCGGTAAGAATCAGGTTGCTTACTATTCGAACAGCATTAACTCCTCTTCCATGAAACGATTGGATATGGAAAAAAATATGCGTGATGCCACGAATGGTGATTTTGATCAGTTTGAAGTATATTTCCAGCCGATCATGAATGTCCAGGAAGAGGGAAATCCCTGTGTAGGTGCAGAGGCACTGATCCGGTGGAACAGTGACAAGATGGGATTTATCTCCCCCGCAGATTTCATTCCGTTGGCGGAGTATCTGGGTCTGATTACCCCCATCGGCAATCATGTGCTGTATGAAGCCTGTAAGGCATGCAAATGGTGGAATGACCATGGCAGGCCCAATTATAAAGTTAATGTCAACCTTTCTGTCGTGCAGCTCTTACAGACGGATATCGTAAGTGTGATTGCCCAGACCATTCGCCAGACAGGGATTGATCCCCATCATCTGACTCTGGAGGTGACGGAGAGCCTTGCCATCAACGATATGCCGCGGATGCAGAAAATTCTCGGAGACATCAAGGATCTGGGAGCAAGACTGGCACTGGATGATTTCGGAACTGGTTATTCTTCTCTGAATCACATCCGGGAGATTCCTTTCGATGTGATCAAAGTAGATCAAGGGTTTGTCAAGGATCTGGCAGAGGATGCCTACTCTCAGGCATTTGTCAAAATGGTGGGAGAACTGGCGGAGACACTGGACAAGAGCATCTGTGTGGAAGGAATTGAGACAGAATCGCAGCTGCGCGTGCTGGAAAACATGAATGTACTGATGGTGCAGGGATATTATTTCGGAAAACCCATGCCCCGCGGGGATTTTGAAGCAAAATATGTGTAACTATTCAGAGCCATGCAAATTTGCTTTCTGCGAATGCTTGCATGCAAGCAGAATAGCAAATTTATGAGGTTCTGAATAGTTGTAAACTTATATATAAGAGGAGACATTATGAGCGAGAGTAAAAATTTCATTGAAATGATCATCGACAAGGATCTGGCAGAGGGTGTTTACGATACGGTGCACACTCGTTTCCCACCCGAACCCAACGGTTATCTGCATATCGGACATGCCAAAAGTATCCTGTTGAATTACGGACTGGCCCAGGAATATGGCGGAAAGTTCAATATGCGTTTTGACGATACCAACCCCACGAAGGAGAAGACAGAGTTTGTGGATTCCATCAAGGCTGATGTGGAGTGGCTGGGTGCTGACTATGAGGATCGTCTGTTTTTTGCCTCCAGTTATTTTGATCAGATGTATGAGGCCGCATTGAAACTCATTCAGAAGGGAAAAGCTTATGTGTCTGACCTGACGGCTGAGGAGATGAGGGAATACCGTGGCACTTTGACGGAGCCCGGAAAAGAGGATCCCAACCGTAACCGCAGCGTGGAAGAGAATATGGAACTGTTTCTTGCCATGAAAGAAGGCAAGTATGCAGATGGCGAGAAAACCCTGCGTGCCAAGATTGATATGGCATCTCCCAACATTAATATGCGTGATCCCATTATTTACCGTGTGGCACATATGACGCATCACAACACCGGTGACAAATGGTGCATCTATCCCATGTATGACTTTGCCCATCCCATTGAGGATGCCATTGAAGGCATTACCCATTCCATTTGTACTTTGGAGTTCGAGGATCACAGACCTCTCTATGACTGGGTTGTAAGAGAATTGGAATATCCCCATCCTCCCAAACAGATTGAGTTTGCAAAACTCTATCTGAAAAACGTGGTAACCGGTAAGCGTTACATTAAAAAGCTGGTAGAGGAAGGAATTGTGGACGGTTGGGATGATCCCCGTCTGGTATCCATTGCAGCACTTCGCCGCCGTGGATTTACACCGGAATCTATTCGTAAATTTGTAGAACTGTGCGGGGTATCCAAAGCACAGTCTACCGCAGAATACCCCATGCTGGAGTATTGTATCCGTGAGGATCTGAAATTAAAGAAACCCAGAATTATGGCGGCTCTGGATCCTATCAAGCTGGTGATTGACAATTATCCGGAAGGTCAGGAAGAATTTCTGGAAGTGGACAATAATCTGGAGAACCCGGAACTTGGGAAGAGAATGGTTCCCTTCTGCCGTGAACTTTATATTGACAGAGACGACTTCATGGAGGAACCTCCCAAGAAATATTTCCGCCTGTTCCCCGGCAACGAAGTGCGGCTGATGCATGCCTATTTTGTAAAATGTGCAGGCTATGAGGTGGATGAAAACGGTAAAGTGACTGTGGTGCACGTAACCTATGATCCCGCAAGTAAGGGAGGTAACAGCCCTGATGGACGTAAGGTAAAGGGAACCATCCACTGGGTAAGTGCACCTCATGCAGTAAAGGCAGAGGTTCGTTTGTATGAAAACATCATCGATGAAGAGAAAGGTGTATACAATGAGGACGGAAGTCTGAACCTGAATCCCAACTCTCTCACCGTATTAAAAAATTGTTACATTGAGCCCGCTGTGAAGGATGCCAAGGCTTATGACAGCTTCCAGTTTGTAAGACAGGGATTTTTCTGCGTAGACAGTAAGGATTCCACACCGGATGCGTTGGTATTTAACCGGATCGTATCCCTCAAGAGTTCTTTCGTGTTACCGAAAGACAACCAGTAAAGACATGCTATAGACAAAGGAGAAACAATGGGAGACGCTGAATTTTTATTTGATAAGACTTACCAGTGTCCAGTGTGTGAGGCAAAGTTTACCGCAAAGACGGTACGTTATGGCAGAGTCCACAGCAATGGAATGGATTTCGATTTAAGACCCCGGCAGGTACAGGTAGACAGTATCAAATACGAAGCTATCATGTGCCCCCATTGCGGGTATGCTGCCATGGCAAGGTATTTTGATACCCTGCTGCCTATCCATAAGAAAAAAATCCGGGAGTCCATCAGCGCTTCCTTTAAAGAACGCCATGAGGAAGATCTGACGGAATATTCTTATCCGGTAGCACTGGAACATTTTAAGATGGTGCTGCTAAACAATATGGTAAAGGGCGCCAAGGCAAGTGAACTGGCATATACCTGCTTAAAAATCGCCTGGCTATACCGGGGAATGCGCGAGGAGATGGAACAGAACCAACAGGAAGAGGTTTCGGATTCAAAACAGCAGCAGGAGAATATCCAACAGGAAGAAAACACCTTCCTGCAGAAAGCACTGGATGGTTTCATCAAGGCGCGTATGGAGGAAGATTATCCCATGGCAGGTATGGATGAGGATACAGCAGATTATCTGACGGCAGCATTGGCGATTGAGTGTGGACAGTTGGATACGGCTTCCCACCTGATCTCGGAAATCATGGGGTCTTCTACGGCAAATTCCCGTATTAAGGACAAGGCTTACGATTTGAAGGAAGAATTAGCCCGCAGACATAAAGAACAGGAAGAAAATCAATGAAACAGTAAGAATAAAAAAGGCAATCCCACATGGGGTTGCCTTTTCATGGTTCTTAATACGGTTATGAAATCTTATTCTGCGTCGTCTTCCTTTGCAGGTGCAGCTTCTGTTTCTGCCTTAGGTGCAGCGGTTTCATCTGTCGCAGCCGCTTCCTTGGCAGCAGGATCTTCCTCGTCCTCATCATCGAAAAATTCTTCGGTGGAGGGAGCTGCCGGAGCGTTGATGGCATTATCCAGAGCCTTTGCGGTCTCGGAAATTTTGCCGGCAGCAGCAGTCAGGCAGTCTGCGGTTTTCTCCAGAACCTTTTCAGCTACGCCACTGGCTTTCTGGGTGAATTCTGCCTTTTTTGCATCAAAGTCCAGATCTACATAATTACGCTCGGGCTCTTCATCCAAGTCTTCGCTGAAATCATCAAAATCATCATCTTCTTCACTGGTATCATCGGATTTCACGATGGAATCACGATGCTGCAGATAGTAGTATGCGCTTCCGGCTACGGCACCGACTGCTGCACTGAACAGGAAAAGTTTCCCAAGTTTTTTCGCCATAATTCATTACTCCTTTCAAAAGTAGGTATAGCGTTATTTTAATACTATTCTGGTTTCGTATCAAGGGATTCTATACAAATTTTAGGAAGTTATGTTATAATCAATAAGGTTCACACAGTACCTGAGCACATGGCTGCTCAGGTGCGTAAGAAAGTGATTCATAAAACAATACTTAATATGGATGATAGACTATGAATGCAAAATTTTTTGACTTAAAGAAAGAAAAACAGGACAGGATGATGAATGCCGGTTTGAAGGTGTTTGCCACCTGCGGATATAAAAAAGCAAGTACAGATGAAATTGTAGCAGAAGCCGGGATTAGTAAAGGGCTTCTGTTTCATTACTTTGAAAACAAAATCGGGCTGTATTCTTTTCTCTATGATTACAGTGTCCGTTATATGACCATGGAGCTGGCAACCGCGGTGGATAAAGGAGAAACCAATTTATTTGCCATTGCAAGGGGGGTAGAGAACGCTAAGCTTCAAGTGCTCCGGGGGTATCCTTATATGCAGCAGTTTTTAAACACGGCGGTATCGGAGAATGTGAGTGAAGCCCTCCTGGCCACGGAAGTAAAGCGGGATGCCTATCGGGAGGCCGTTGAACAGATCTATGATCAGGCGGATTATCAACAATTTCCCGATGAGCAGTCCGGACATAAGGTGGCCAAAATGATCAAATATACCATCGATGGTTTGATGTCGGAACATATGATGGAAGGCTCCTACAATCCGGAAATGCTCTATGAGGAAATCATGGAATATCTGGCAGTCTGTGAAAAACTGTTAGCACAATAATTCCTATTTGTCCATTTTGTAGGGAGCATCGGCAGGGTAACCGCCCTGGAGCTTTTGCATACCACGCTGGATGGCATCTTTGGAATTTTTCCAGTCGGCGTCCTTGTTGCGGTAGTCAAATTTTTCCACCAGCCAGTTCACATCCTCCTGGAGCCGCTCCATGTTGGATTCCATCAGGGCAAACATAGCAGAGTAAAACTCTGCTTTTTCTTTGTCCGAAAGCTGTCTGTTCGCCTCCCGGCACAAATCGCCGAAATGGGGGATGCAGAACCCTTTGCTGTTCTTTACTTTTTCCCGGAATTCCTCGTCTTTTTTGTATAACACAAAGAACGTGTCCAGGTAACGGGCATAGGTTTCTTCAAACTGCTTACAGATATAGCAGGAGTTTTGACGCTCCTTCGTCCAGATGCCGATGGGATGTTCCGATGCGGCATTTTTTTTGAACTTATCTTTCAGAGAAGTTTTGCCGGGGGTGTAAGCAGCGAAAAGCTTGTGCATATCGGAACGGGTTTTCATATAATGGGTCTTTAAAATCCAGGCATTGCCCAGAGTGTTGCCGTAGTCGAACATTTTCTTGAAATGAGCGCGGCAAAAGCCGGCTTCATCGGTCATGCCACGGACATCACTTTCCATATAGGAAGAGCCGCTTCCCAGGACGAAGTCCAACAGATCCTGCTCAACGTTTCGTTCCACATAGCAGAAGGGACACTCATCCTGTGCCTGTATTGCATCGTTTAAAGGAATGGTATAAAGTTTCTCTTTCATCCGTTTTCACCTTTCTGTAAGCGTATAAGACCAGTATATCGGAGTGGTATTTATTTCACAACTTATTTCTACGGAAAAATTCTGTGGAAAATAACGGGATTTCCTTGTAGGAACAGGGGAAGCGTGGTAAAATACCAACAGCAAAAATAACATTCAAATGATGGAGGAGAGAAATGAGTAAAGAAAAAGTTACGATTGGCAATGAGCCGATCTACGATGCCACGAAACTGGGCACTTCCAAAATGATTGTGCTCGGAATCCAGCACATGTTCGCCATGTTCGGTGCGACGATTCTCGTACCGGCACTGACCGGACTTAGTGTTTCCGCAACCCTGTTATTTGCAGGTCTGGGAACACTGTTATTCCACTTAATTACCAAGAGAAAGGTTCCCGCATTTTTAGGTTCCTCTTTCGCTTTTATCGGCGGCTATGCAGCCGTTGCTCCTATGCTGGGAGAGAATCATAATATTCCCAATAAGGAAATGCTCCCTTACGCATGTTTCGGTGTTGCCTGTGCAGGTCTTATTTATCTCATTCTTGCAGGTCTTATCAAAGTCTTCGGTTCCAGCAAGGTTATGAAATATTTCCCCCCGATTGTAACCGGTCCTATCATTATCGCTATCGGTCTTTCCCTTTCCCAGTCAGCAATCAACAGCTGTTCTGCAAACTGGTGGATTGCTCTGGTTGCTATCGTAGTGATTGTAGTCTGCAACATCTGGGGGAAAGGAATGGTAAAGATTATCCCCATTATCCTGGGTGTAATTTCTTCCTATGTGGTAGCAGCAATCTGCACTGCAGCAGGACTGATCACTGTTGAAAACGGTGGCGTGGATTTCCAGAAGATTCACGATGCTGCATGGATCGGCTTGCCGGTAAAATTCAGCGATACGGTATTCTCTGTATTCCAGAATCCCGACTGGGCACTTCTGGCAACCGCAGCAATCACCATCATCCCGATTTCTCTTGCAACCATCGTAGAACATATCGGTGATATTTCTGCAATTTCTTCCACCGTTGGAAGAAATTATATCAAAGATCCCGGCTTACACCGCACCCTGTTAGGTGATGGTCTGGCAACTATGGTAGCTGCTCTGTTTGGTGCACCTGCCAACACCACCTACGGTGAAAATACCGGTGTATTGTCCTTAACCAAGGTATATGATCCACGTGTAATCCGTCTGGCAGCTCTGTTTTCCATGATCTTCTCTTTCTCTCCGAAGATTGCAGCCATCATCGGATGTATGCCCGGTGCAACCACCGGTGGTGTTTCCCTGGTATTGTACGGTATGATTTCTGCAGTGGGTGTCCGCAATGTGGTTGAGAACCAGGTTGATTTCAGCAAGAGCCGTAATGTTATCATTGCAGCATTGATTCTGGTACTGTCCATCGGTATCACCTACAGTGCAGCAGGCGCCATCAGTTTCCATGTAGCTGGTGCCCAGGTATCTTTAAGTGGTCTGGCTGTTGGTTCCTTAGTTGGTATCCTCTTAAATGCCATCCTTCCCGGCAAAGATTATGTCTTTGCAGATGACGAGCCGAAGGACACTGGTGTGAATTTTGAGGTGTAAAAAGACTGTCAATAAAAGTATAAGATAAAGAAAGAGAAAGCCGCGGAAAATGCTGTTGCATTTTCCGCGGCTTTTTAACGGATAACTTCTTTTCCTTACACCATCATCCTCTTGGCATGGCACTTGTTGCAGATGCCATAGGTAGTTTCCGCGATGGTAAGGGTTCTGCCACACACCCGGCATTTGGGGATATAGCGGCGTTTGTTATTTTTCAAAAGCTCTGTGATGCGAGCCTCGGTGTCCGCCTTTTCTGACAGGACGAAATCTAAATCCAGTTCTTTTCCCAGACGGTTGGAAAACTGGAAGTA
>CAKRTZ010000027.1 GCA_934402515.1 uncultured Lachnospiraceae bacterium | reverse complement strand
TCTTTTTCACAACGACGGACACTGTAATCCACCAGGGCATCGTGGACCAGTCCCACATTCAGGGTATTGGTGAGGGCAATTGGTGTTTCCAGGGTGCCAAGTTCTTCAATCTGTGGAAGTCCTGTGGTTTTTCCAAATCCATTGTGGACAAAGCCTGCGGCCACAAGCTTTCTGACGAAAGGGTTCTCCTCACAGGGCATAATAATGGTCACACCGGTTTTATGCCGGTCGGTCTTAATGGTGTCGTGTCCTACCAGCACGCCGGGAACATCCGTGATTTTATTCAAAGCCCCCGTGGGGAGGGTTCCCACGGTGTAGCCATAGTCCCGAATTCTTTTTTGTGTCATTGGTATCTCCTCGTTTTTTTTTTAGATAATACCAGTATACTACATCCACCGGAAAAAATCTGCATGTGCTTTTACAGGAGAAGAAAAGAGTGTATAATAGTGATGTAAAGAGCAGTAAAGCAGAAAAAGGAAGGTATGGATAAAATGGGAAAACAGGAAACCATGGCGGATTTCGCAGCAGAGCTGGAGGAATCCTACAAAACACTGGAAGAATATGAGCAGTACGATATCCCGGAGGAGGATATGACCGCCTGGGAGACTTTAAAAGAAATGATGGAGCAGGGCACGGTGGTATCGGTAAAGGTTACCGAGAGCGTGCCCGCAGGTGCAGTGGCTTTCGTGGAAGAAGTACGAGGCTTTATCCCCGCATCCAAGCTGGCACTCCACTATGTGGAGGATACCAGCGAATATGTGGGGAAAACCCTACGGGTAAGAGTCATTTCCGTAGACCCGGAGACACAGAAACTGATTCTCTCTGCCAAATCCGTACTCCAGGAGGAGCAGGAAAATGAGAAACAGCACAAGGTGTCCATGATTGTGCCGGGTACGATTGTGGAGGGTACAGTGGAAAGTTTACAGCCCTATGGCGCTTTTGTAAATATCGGGGATGACCTCACCGGTCTGGTACACATTTCCCAGATATGTGAGAAGCGAATCAAGAAACCTTCCGAGGTGTTAAAGGTAGGAGAGAAGGTCAAAGCCAAAATTCTCAATACGGAAAATGGTAAAATCTCTCTCAGTATCAAGGCAGCCTCCGAGGGTGAGGCAGAAGAGTTGGTGGAAACCGCAGAATATTCCGATTCCGAAAGCGTATCTACCGGTCTGGGGGATTTGCTGGCAAAACTGAATCTGTAAACCAGATGTGCCCCAATATAAACATAAACTTTCTCTAAAACATGAGATAAAACTATTGCATGTAGTAATCAAAACGACCTATAATAGATTCTAAACGATATGCTGTAAGGAGATACTGACATGCAAGATAAAAAGTATGCAATCATGAGTGACGGTTCCTGCGACCTGCCCAGAGAACTGGTAGAAAAACTGGGAGTGACCGTAGTTCCGTTTTATGTGTCTTTTGATGATAAAACCTATCTGAGAGAAATGGTGGATATGCCGGTGCGGGAGTTTTACCAACAGATGGTGGACAAAAAGGGTGTTTACCCCAAATCCTCCATGCCCTCCGTCCAGGACTACATTGATGTGTTCAAGCCGGTAGTGGAACGGGGCGAGGCGGTAATCTGTATCTGTATTACCACCAAATTCAGTGGTTCCTACCAGTCAGCCATGAATGCAAAGGCGATGGTGCAGGAGGATTACCCGGAGGCAGAAATTACGGTCATCAATTCCATGGTGGACACCGTGCTGCAGGGAATCTATGTGCTGGAGGCAGTGAAACTGCAGCAACAGGGCGTTTCCTATGAGGACGCGGTAAAACGGCTGAACGAGATCAAATCCACCGGACGGATTTTCTTTACCGTAGGAGATTTTGAATACCTTCGCCACGGCGGACGTATCGGCAAGCTGGCTGGCGTGGCAGTTTCCATCCTGGGAATCAAGCCCTTGATTACCTTAAAGGACGGGGAGATTTACCCCTCCGGCATTACCAGGAGCCGCAAGAAGTCCATGACCATGGTCATCAATCTGTTACTGGACTATCTGAAAGAGGCAGACAACCGTATTGAGAACTACCATATCTGCGTGGGCTTTGGCTATGATGAGGCAGAGGCGGAAGAATTCCGGGAGAAACTGGTGCAGACCCTCACAGAAAAGGGCTTTGCCGTGCCGGACATCCAGATTTACCAGATTGGCGCCACCATCGGCGTTCACACCGGTCCCTACCCTCTGGGAATCGGTATTATTGAAAAAGCGTAAAGCAGGGCTTTACATAGGAGAAAAGATTGGACGAATACGAAGTAAAACAACAGATTTGTGACATTGGCAGGAGAATCTACGAACGGAAAATGGTGGCTGCCAATGATGGAAATATTTCCGTAAAGGTCGGGGAGAACGAATTCCTCTGTACCCCCACCGGCGTGTCAAAGGGCTTTATGACCCCGGAATTTATCTGTAAAATCGATGGAAGTGGCAAGGTGCTGGAGGCATCCGGCGGCTTCCGCCCTTCCTCCGAAATCAAAATGCACCTGCGGGTTTATGAGAAACGCCCGGATATCCAGGCGGTAGTCCATGCCCATCCAGTGTACGCCACCACCTTTGCCACCATGGGGCAGCCCCTTTGCCGTCCCATTATGACCGAGGCAGTGGTTTCCCTGGGATGTGTTCCGGTAGCGGGCTACGCCAGACCTTCCACCTCGGATGTGCCGGATGCGGTGGAGGAGTATGTGGAGGCTTTTGATGCCATGCTCCTTGCCAACCACGGGGCGCTGACCTACGCGGAGAATCTTCTGGACGCCTATCACCGGATGGAATCCGTGGAGTTTTATGCGGAACTTCTGTACCGGACGGCGCAGCTTGGCAGTCAGAAGGTGCTGACACCGGAGCAGGTGGCAGAGCTTTACGAAATCCGCCGGAATCTGAAACTTCCGGGACATCATCCTGCGGATGCAGACTGGACATCCTCCACGCCATACATTTGCTCGATATGCGGCGATGATTGTATTGTAAAAAAAGCATGTTGCATATCGACAAAGTAGGGAATTTCGGATAAAATAGGAAAAAAGGAGGATTTTCTTATGAAGAGAAGATTGAGTCTGATGCTGTGTCTGATTCTGGTACTGTCCATGACCATGGGAACAAGTGCAGAGGCAGCGTCCAAAAAGAAAAAAGCTGCAACAACTTCAACAGCCACAGCAGCCACGACCGTAGTAACCTATCCGGTTACCATCAATAACTGTGTGATTCAGGGTACCGATGTGGTGCTGACTGCTTACGGCGCACAGCAGGCAAGTGACGATGGAAACTACTATCTGTTTTCCTTGCAGCCCTATGAAGTGGCAATCGGTGCAAGAACCGATTATTGTGCAGTAACCGCAAAAGCAGATACCATCGCTTTTTCCACCCCCTTAAATCTCAATACAGCAACCAGTAAATTGTATTCCCGTTTCCAGGTAGCCGTGTTAAAGGGCGGACAGTTTGTATCAGTCAGCAATGACTTTTACATTACCAACCCGGAGGCAGTAGCGAACCACACCACTGCGATTCCCCTGGGTGCAAAGAAAGGTTTTACTCTGAACTGGAAATATGCATCTGATTTAAAGGATACCGGCGCAGGCTACGCATCCTATGAGCTGGATATCACCCGGTTCTGTCAGGGTGGTGGCACCAACTATACTTATAATGGAAAGAACTACAGTTTCAATTCCACCGTTGTGGCAGAGTATGATGCCATTGCCAAGATGTGCCAGAACAATGGTGCTCATCTGGTTATGATTATCAAAGCGACCTACAATCCTGCAACACTGGATTTGATTTATCCTACCGGACGTGTAGCAGGCTATCGTCTGTATGCCATGAACGTGGCAGAGCAGGGCGGCACCGAGAAGATTGAGGCAGTGATGCACTTCCTGGCAGAGCGTTATTCCAACCAGGGTCACGGTACCATCCACAGCTGGATTATCGGTAACGAAGTGAATAACAACAATCCCTGGCACTTTGCAGGAAATATGGATGTAAATGCTTATGCGGATTTGTATGCAAAAGAGGTAAGACTTTGCTATAATGCCATCAAGAGTGCCAATGCCAATGCACGGGTTTACATTAACTTAGACCAGAGGTGGAACTTTGCAGATGGTACACCCAACCAGTATGGTGGTAAGAGCGTGGTAGATGCTTTCAATACAAAGATAAAATCCACCGGTGACATCGATTGGGGCATGAGTTTCCATCCTCATCCGTTACCCTTGAATAACTGCCAGTTCTGGAACATTCCCGCGGCTTATGCAGGCATGAAACTGGTAGACCACACCGAGAATTCCAAGATGATTATTCCTACCAACATTGATGTGCTGTGTAACTATATGACCAAGCCGGAAATGTTAAAGGCAGATGGAACCATCCGTCATACCATGGTATCTGAGATGTCCCTGACCTCTGCAAACCCGACTTATGCATCCAACGAGCAGATTCAGGCAGCCGCTATGGTTTATGCATATAAACTGACCAGTCAGCAGCCCATCATCGAGGCAGTTATCATTCACCGACAGGTGGATGAGGCAGCAGAAATTGTGGGAGACGGAATGGCAGTAGGTTTGCGTAATGCCAACGGTTCTCCGAAGTATGCTTACGATGTATTCAAATTTATGGATAAGGGAAACAGCGCTTACACCGATTTCGCCCTGCCGATTATCGGAGCAGGCAGTTGGGCAGAGTTAGGCGTACAGTAAATTTAAGATTTCCTTTAGGAAAGAATGGTTGAGTAAATACGTGGAACTGCGTATAATAATAGAATAGGTTTTGGAACGGGCGAAGGATAAAACCTTCGCTCGTTTTTACGATATAAAATAAAATCCAAATTAGGAGAAAAAGATATGCAGGGACTGACGAAGGAAGAGGTAGAACAGCGCACAAACGCGGGGAAAATCAATACTCCCGTGGACTCTGCCACGAAATCCGTAAAGGAAATCTTTATCAGCAATACCTTTACTTACTTTAACTTAATCTTTTTAATTATTGCAATTCTGCTCATTCTGGTAGGTTCTTTCCGGGATTTGACCTTTTTACCCATTATTATTGCAAACACGCTGATTGGTATTGTGCAGGAAATACGCTCGAAACAGGTGTTGGATAAACTTTCTATTCTCAATGCACCTAAAGCCCAGGTCATCCGGGACGGAAAACGGCAGGTGATTGATGCCACCCAACTGGTACAGGATGACCTGGTGATTTTTGAAGCAGGAAACCAGATTCCCGCAGATGCGGTGGTGGTGAAAGGTGAGGCAAACGTAAATGAGGCGCTCCTTACCGGTGAGGCAGACGAGATTGTGAAAGGCGGCGGGGATGAACTGTTATCCGGCAGCTTTATCGTATCCGGTAAATGTGCGGCGACCCTGACCAAGGTTGGACGGGAATCTTACATTTCCCAGCTGACGATCCAGGCAACCCAGGGAAAAGAAGGGGAGCAGTCGGAAATGATCCGCTCCCTGGATAAACTGGTAAAAGTTGTTGGCGTTGCAATCATTCCCATCGGAATTCTTCTGTTTTCCCAACAGTATTTTTATGCAGGTGCTACCTTTAAAAATAGTGTGACCAGCATGGTAGCAGCCATTCTGGGAATGATTCCCGAAGGACTTTATCTGCTGGCAAGCGTGGCACTGGCTGTGTCTGTGATGCGTCTGGCAGGGGAAAAAGTGTTGGTACACGATATGAAATGTATTGAGACATTGGCGCGGGTCAATGTCCTCTGCGTGGATAAAACCGGAACCATTACGGAAAACACCATGAAAGTGCAGGAGTTTGTCCCCACAGCGGAGGAAACCCATAACCGGGAACTTCCTTTTTTACTGGGAGATTTTGTACAGGCAATGTCCAGTGACAACATCACCATGGAGGCAATGAAGGAGGCTTTCACCCAGAATTCCGGGCGAAAGGCAGCTACGGTATTTTCTTTTTCCTCCGCTTATAAATACAGCGGTGCGGTCTTTGGGGACGACCAGTTAGTGTTAGGTGCGCCGGAATTTATTCTGCGAGATGATTATTCCCGATATGCGGAGCAGATTGAAGGCTATGGTGCCCAGGGATACCGTGTGTTGGTGTTTGCCCGTTATCTGGGAAAACTGGAGGGTGGCGCTCTGACTGCCCCTGTGGAGGCCTTAGGGTTTGTCCTGCTTTCCAATCCGGTGAGAAAGGGAGCGAAAGACACTTTCCACTACTTTGCGAAACAGGGTGTGGAAGTGAAAGTAATCTCCGGCGATAACCCGGTGACGGTGTCCGAGGTGGCAAAGCAGGCAGGCATTGCCCATGCGGAGCGGTATGTGGATGCCACCACCCTTTCCACGAAGAAAGACTATCAGGATGCGGTGCAGAAATACACGGTCTTTGGGCGGGTAACCCCCAACCAGAAACGGGAACTGGTTTGGGCACTGAAGGATGCGGGCAAAACCGTGGCGATGACCGGTGACGGTGTCAACGATGTGCTGGCATTAAAGGATGCGGACTGCTCCGTAGCCATGGCATCCGGCTCCGAGGCGGCGGCACAGGTGGCGCAGCTTGTCCTTCTGGAATCGGATTTTTCCAAGATGCCCGCGGTGGTGCTGGAGGGACGGAGAGTGGTCAACAATATCCAGCGTTCTGCCAGCCTGTTTCTGGTAAAGAATATTTTCTCTCTGCTGTTGTCCCTGTTTTCCGTATTTTTCATGCTGGACTATCCGTTGGAGCCTTCCCAGATTTCCTTAATCAGTATGTTTACCATCGGAATTCCTTCCTTTATTCTGGCGCTGGAGCCCAATAAGAATATTATTAAGGGACATTTCCTTACCAATGTGCTGTTGAAATCCCTGCCCGCAGGACTGACGGATTTCTTCGTGGTGCTGGGATTGGTACTGTTCTGCAGGGAATTTAATGTGACAGGACAGGATGTATCTACCTGCTGTACGATTTTACTCGCCATTGTAGGCTTTATGATTCTTCATACCATTGCCTCTCCCATGACAAAGATGCACTGGGCTCTCTTAATCGGCATGATTGGCGGCTGGCTGTTCTGCATGATTTTTGTCAGCCATCTTTTTGCCATCACCGGCATTACCAAGCAGTGTGGCATGTTACTGGTGATTTTTGCCATCATCACAGAGCCGGTACTGCGGTATTTAAGTCTGTTGGTACGGAAGCTTAGAGGCCTGTATCTGAAGTACCAGGCGACCCACCATAAGAAAGTGCAGGCACGTTAAAAAAATCTTAAGGAGAAACTCCTTGGTAATTCCTGGTTTGGGGTAGAAATGCCGGAAATTATTCGCTATAATAAAAAAAGTGCGACCAAAGAAAAAAGAGGAGTATTACGAATGATTTTAGGAAAGAAATTTACGAAAACCCTGACGGCAGTGGCACTGGCAGCGGTAATGGCATTTACCCCGGCTTCCACTGCAGAAGCAGCTGTGAACGCGGGAAGTGCCATTGGCATGGGTATTGATGTGTCCAAATGGCAGGGTGCAGTGAACTGGGCACAGGTTGCAGCATCCGGTGTCAGCTTTGCCTTTATTAAGGTGGGCAGCACCTACAGCGGCATCGACCCTTATTTTGACTATAATATGAAAGCGGCACAGATGTGCGGCATCCGTACCGGCGTTTATATTTATTCCTATGCAACCACACCGGAGGAGGCGGCAGCAGAAGCAGTCTTTGTGCTGTCTGTGTTGCAGAATTACAGCGTTAATTTCCCAGTGGCTTTTGATATTGAGGATAAGGTACATAAGAGCCTGACGACTGCACAGCAGCAACAGATTGTAGCGACCTTCTGTTCCATGATGGATGCGGCAGGTTACTACCCCATGGTATATGCCGGTAAGAACTGGTATTTAAACCGCCTGGGAGATGTGCCCTACGACAAATGGGTGGCACAATATAGTACACAGTGTGATTATCCGGGAGCAATCTGCATATGGCAGGCATCCCAGACCGGCGCCATCCCCGGTGTAGCCGGCAACGTGGATATCGATTATCTTTACAAAAATTATTTCCAGGAGATTGTGCCCGAGGGCTTTGTCAATCACTATAACTTTATCCGGTACTACCAGAACTGGAAGATGCAGACCGGCTGGATTAATGTGGGTGGACTCCGCTATCACATGGATGCCCTGGGACACATGCAGTTTGGATGGTTCAGCGATGAGACCGGAAGCTATTATCTGGAAAATGACGGACATGCTCTTGTGGGTCAAAACAAAGTCGGTGGCGTGGATTTCTACTTTGACGAGTTGGGCAGACTCACCACCGGATGGGTAACTCTGGGTGGTTACAACTTCTACTATGACCCCACCACAGGCGCAATGGTAAGAGGCTGGCTTCCTACACCGGGCGGCACCTTCTTCTTCGATCTGACCACAGGTGCCATGAGTATCGGTGCAGTCGAGTTTGGCGGTAACAGCTATTTCTTCAATGCAAGTGGTCTGATGCAGACCGGCTGGGTTGATGTGAACGGACAGTCCTTCTACTATGATCCCACCACCGGAGCCATGGTCAAAGGCTGGGTAACCACAGAGAAGGATGGCATTTATTATACCGATTTGAAACTGGGTAACAAACTGACCGGCTTACAGGTCATCGGCGATAATACCTACTACTTCGATGCGGCAGGCAGACTCCAGACCGGACTGATGGATATCGGCGGCGTGAAGTTCTTCTTCGATCCGGCAGCAGGCGGAGCAATGGTGAAGAACACCTTCGGAACCAACGGAATCGGCGTGGCTTACTTTGCAGAGGATGGACACATGGCGACCGGACTGACCACCATCGCCGGGGCTCAGTATCTCTTTGATGCAGCGGGAACCTTACAGGTCAATACCTATTTTCCCACTGACAACGGAACCATTGTAACCGATGAAACCGGAAAAGTAATCTTCTTTGGATAAAAGATAAGAACAAGTATATGAGGGAAAGGCGATTATCATTATGAAAAAAGCAGCAAAAAAAATTCTTTCCTTAGTATTGAGCGCCGTGCTGGTGGCAGGGGTATTTGCCCCCAGTATGGCAAAAGCCGATACTCTGGACGATGCAGGAGAAACCACAGTCCTTGACGGCGTGGAGTATGTGCGCAGTGTCTACACCAACGAGTGGGTGACCAAGGAGCAGGCAGGCATCCGTCCCATTGCCATTATGATGCCTACCGACAAAAGAGCACAGCCTTCTTTTGGCATCAGTAATGCCAAGGTTTTATATGAGATTATGGAGGAGGGAGAAATCTCCCGTCAGATGGCAGTCATTGATAACTGGGTAGGACTTCCGAAAATCGGAAATATCCGCAGCTGTCGTCTGTATTACATACCGGAGGCAACGGAGTGGGACCCCATTCTGATTCACTTCGGCGGCGTATTCTATATGATGTACCGTATCACCGCACCGGATATTAACAACCTGTCCGGTACCAAAGAGTACGGAACCGGCGGCAGCGCACCGGGTTCTGGTTATTTCTTCCGCACTGCAGACCGCAAGGCTCCTCACAACGCTTACATCAGTTCTGAGGGTATTATCAAAGCCTCCGCAGAACTGGGCTACAGTCTGGCAATCCGCCCGGAATATTACAATGCCAAGCATTTCCAGTTCGCACAGGGCGTGAACACCTTAGACCAGTACGGGGCAGCAGCGATTACCGCGAACTCCGTTGACCTGTCCAAGATTTTTACTTACACCAAGAGTGCATTTACCTATAACGCCCAGGAAGGTGTTTACTACAAAACCATCCACGGTGCGGCACAGGTGGACGGCTTAAACGGACAGCAGTTGAAATTTGCCAACATTATTATCCAGAATACCCAGTGGGCAGCGTTAAACGGAACCAAGTACCTGACCTTCTTAAACTGTGATAACACCATGGACGGCTATTACATCACCAAGGGAAAAGCCATCCATATCACCTGGGCAAAGAATTCCGACTACGAGGTAACCCACTACTATGACGATTTCGGAAACGAAATCCAGTTGAACGAGGGTAAAACCTACATTGCTGTGGCACAGGCAGGACGTTCCCCGATTATTAAATAACCGCGGTTTTGCGAATGGGGTGCTGAATAGTTACAACAAATGTAAGTTAGGAGTTGCATTTCCCCAAAAGAAGTGTTACAATGCAAACAGTTAAATAAAGAAAAATCGTTGAGCAAAAAGAGTAACGTATGTGTGACATCCCCAGAGAGCTGATGTTGGTGAGATTCAGTATGAAGTGCATACGCGAATGGGTTTGTGAGATGCAGGGTGAACACTTCGGTTAGTAGCTTTCGCCGTAGTCTCTACGTTACAGGGAGCGGATATGTTAGTATCCAGCATGAGTCAATTTGAATTGGTGGCGGTTATTTCCGATTGGAGATAACCGCCTTTTTGTTTTCAAAGAAATGGATTCCAGACAGGAACCAGAGCCAGGACGAATTGAGAAAAAGGGTGGCACCGCGTAGAATACGCCCCTTATCGAGATGGAAGAAATCTTGATAAGGGGCGTTTTTTTTTATTGCATAGGAAATTTCTTCCTACGCAATAAAAACGCTCCGCGTGGATGCGCAGCTCGCGGAGAAGAAGTTTATGCTGCGCATACCGCTCGCGCGCGCAAAGAGGAGAGAATCAATGGAACAGAGAAAATTAAGAGTTTACAAGAAAACCGTGAGTATCGTGCAGGAAACCGCCATTTCTCTTTTTGAGGGGCTGGCAAGGAAAGCGGATGGCAGCATCCGCAAGTGCTTTCTTCTGGAAAGCTACGACAAAAACTATGACCGGTATTCCTTCTTTGGAATCGAGCCGGAGGAGTACATCACCTCCAGAGGAAATGCCCTGGTGGTTGTGAAAAAGGATGGCAGGGAAGAAGTCTACGAGGGAAACCCCTTACAGCGGCTGAAAGAATATTACGACAGTTTCAACGTGGAAAAGGACGAAGGGGAGATGCGGATGATGGGAGGACTCATCGGAAGTCTGGGATACGACTTCGTGCGGTACAGTGAAAAGCTGCCGGATGAGAACCCGGACGAAATCGGCATCGAAACCATCCAGCTTTTCTTCACCAAGGAATTTATTGTCATCGACCATCTGGCAGAAACCATGACAGGCGTGGTTCTGGAGGAGGACACCCCGGAGGGACGAACCAAAGGAGAGGCAAAAGCCGCTGCCCTAATTGAGGAAGTCCGGGAGAAACAGACCGCCTTCCAGAATGAAACAAAGAAATTTGTCCACGATGGAAAGATTGTCCACAAAACCGATGACTGTGAGCAGTACAGTGCCAAGGTGGAAAAAATCAAGCATTACATCCGGGAGGGACATATTTTCCAGACTGTGCTTTCCCAGAGATGGACGATTGAGACGAAACAGGATGGGCTGACCCTTTACAAAGAGTTACGGGAACTGAACCCGTCTCCCTATTTATACTATTTCAACTTCGAAGAATTCGAGATTATCGGTTCCAGTCCGGAAATGATTGTCAAGGAAACGGAGGGACACATCAGCACCTGTCCCATCGCAGGCACCAGAAAGCGGGGAAAGGATGCCCAGGAGGATGCACTGCTCAGGGACGATTTGCTACAGGATGAAAAGGAGCGGGCAGAGCATGTAATGCTGGTGGACTTGGCGAGAAACGACATGGGGCGTGTGGCAGAGTTCGGTTCCGTGAAGGTCACACAGTTCATGCAGGTGCAGAACTACTCCCATGTGATGCACATCGTATCCCTGGTGGAGGGCAGAAAACAGGGAGAGCGTCATCCTCTGGACTTGGTGGCATCCTTCCTGCCAGCCGGAACCTTAAGTGGGGCACCGAAAATCCGGGCAATGGAGATTATCGACGAACTGGAAACGGTGCGGAGAGGCTTGTACGGCGGAGCCACCGGGTATTTAGGTTTTAACGGCAACATGGATTTCTGCATCACCATCCGCACCATGATTAAAAAAGGCGACAAGGTTTACTTACAGGCAGGCGCCGGCATCGTGGCAGATTCCGTAGGGGAGAAGGAATACGAGGAGTGCTGTAACAAGGTGATGGCACTGGCAAAGACATTGGTAACGGAGGAAAACTTATGATTCTGATGATTGATAACTACGATTCGTTCACCTACAATCTGGTGCAGTATTTTGGAATTTTTACGCCGGACATCAAGGTGGCAAGAAATGACGAGATAACCCTAGAAGAAATCGAACGCTGCAATCCGGAAAGCATCGTGCTTTCTCCGGGACCGAAAAGCCCGGCAGAGGCGGGCATCTGCATGGATGTGGTGAAACACTTTTATGACAAAAAGCCCATCCTGGGAATCTGTCTGGGACACCAGAGCATCGGCGCCGCCTTCGGAGCGAAGGTCACTTACGCCAAAAGCCTCTACCATGGCAAGCAGAGCCGGATTCACCACGATGGCAGCAGTATTTTCCAGGGGATTCCCGATGGCATCAAGGTGGCAAGGTATCATTCCCTGGCAGTGCAGGAGGAAGGATTTCCCGAATGTCTCAAGGTCTTTGCCAGAACGGAGGACGGCGAAATTATGGCGATGCGCCACAGAGATTATCCGGTAATCGGCTTACAGTTTCATCCCGAATCCATTTATACCGAGCATGGCAAGCGGATGATTGAAAATTTTGTCAACGGAAATGTGTAGAAAGGAATCACGGAACATGATTTTAGACGAAATCGTAGCAGATAAAAGAAAACGGCTGGACGAGGCAAAGGCGGAGATTTCCGAGGGGGCGATGAAACAGCTTGCGGTAGCCTGTGAGCGGGAGAGCATTTCCTTTTATGAGGTGATGAAAAAGCCGGGGCTTTCCATTATCGGAGAGTTTAAAAACGCTTCCCCCAGCCACGGAGAGATGGCAAACAAAATCTCCCTGGAAGAACGGATTGCACAGTACAACCAGTCAGTGGACGCCATTTCCTGCCTTACAGAGCAGGATCACTTCCGGGGGAGCGTGAACTACTTTAAACAGATTCGCCAGATGACCCCCCTTCCCATGATTCGCAAGGATTTCATCATCGACCCTTACCAGATTTTCGAGGCAAAGGTGATGGGAGCGGACTGCATCCTCTTAATCGCCGCCATCTTAAATGACCGGGAGCTGTCCCTGTTTTATGAGCTGGCTTACGATCTGGGGATGGATGTGCTCTTAGAGGTACACGATGAGCAGGAAATGAAACGGGCGCTGGGGCTGGATGCGAAGATTATCGGCGTCAACAACCGGAATCTGAAGGACTTTACCATCGACTTAAACACCACCAAAAGGCTGGCAGAGCTGGTGGAGGAGGAAACCCTGCTCATTTCCGAGAGCGGACTTCTCACCAAAGAGGATGTGGGTTTTGTGAAAGTCTGTGGGGCAGACGGAATCCTTACCGGAACGGTGCTGATGGAGGCGCCGGAACCCATGGCACTTGCCAGAGAGTGGAAACAGCTATGAGAAGGATAGAAACCCCACAGATTAAAGTCTGTGGCATCACAAGGGAACAGGAAATCCGGTGGCTGTTGGAGGAAAGGGTGGAGTATCTGGGGATGGTGCTCTTTTGTCCCAAAAGCAAGCGGAACCTGGAGATAGAACGGGCGGCAGAACTGCTGGTATATGGAAAGGAACAGGAACAAGGCACCGGCAGAACTATCCAGACGGTGGCAGTCATGGTCTCTCCTACGAAAGAGCAGCTGGAACAGGCAGAAAATCTGGGCTTTGGTTTTCTACAGCTTCATGGGGCGATAGAGCCGGAGATACTGCGTCAGGCAACGTTACCGGTGATCCGGGCGGTACAGATGTCCGAAGATAGAATAATGACTGAATCAGTCAATAAAGAAGGAAACATCGTGGCAAAGCTCTACGATGCGGCAAGTCCCGGAAGTGGGAAAGCCTTTGACTGGAATCGTCTGGCAGAGATTTCCCGGAAACAGGAACAGAAACTGTTTCTGGCAGGGGGCTTAACCCCGGAAAATGTAGCAGAGGCTATCAGAACGGTACATCCTGATGTGGTGGATGTGTCCAGCGGTGTGGAGGCAGAGCCTGCCGAAGGGAAAGGCTTTGCCGGAAAAGAAAAAGAGAAAATCAGACGATTTGTCAAAGCGGTGAGAGCAAATAGAGATTAAAGGAGGATTTGATATGAAAAAAACTTATTACGGTGAATTTGGTGGACAGTATGTGGCAGAATCCCTGATGAATACTTTGGCGGAGTTGGAGAAAGCCTTCGACGAGGCAGTGGCAGACCCGAAGTTCTGGGAGGAATACAACTATTATCTGCGGGAGTATGTGGGACGTGAGACCCCTCTTTATCTGGCAGAGCGCCTGTCGGAGAAATATGGCACGAAGATTTACTTAAAGCGTGAGGATTTAAACCATACCGGCGCCCACAAGATTAACAATGTCATCGGACAGATTCTGCTGGCAAAGCGCATGGGGAAAACCAAGGTCATCTGTGAAACCGGTGCAGGTCAGCACGGTGTGGCAACTGCAACAGGCGCTGCTTTGTTTGACATGGAGTGTACCGTTTACATGGGAGCGGAGGATATCGAGCGCCAGCACTTAAATGTGATGCGGATGGAACTGCTGGGGGCCAAAGTGGTCAGCGTGACTTCCGGATCCAACACCTTAAAGGATGCCACCAACGAGGCAATCCGCACCTGGGCAGAACGGGCAGAGGATACCTTCTATATTATCGGTTCTGCAGTAGGCCCTCATCCTTATCCAAGAATGGTAAAAGAATTCCAGAAAGTTATCAGTGTGGAGGCAAAGCGTCAGTTCCTGGAGAAAGAGGGGCGCCTGCCGGAAGTGGTGATGGCTTGCGTAGGCGGTGGATCCAACTCCATCGGTATGTTTGCAGAGTTTATTGATGAGCCGGGAGTGGAACTGATTGGTGTGGAGGCAGCCGGCATGGGCATTGAGACCGGAAAACATGCCTCTGCCATGGCACTGGGCAGACCGGGAACCTTACACGGTATGCGCTCCTATCTGTTACAGGATGAGGATGGCAACGTACAGCTTGCCCACTCCATCTCCGCGGGACTGGACTATCCCGGTGTAGGTCCCGAGCATGCTTACTTAAAAGAATCGGGACGGGCACAGTATGTGGCAATCACGGACGATGAGGCGATGGAGGCACTTGCAGAACTGTCCAAAATGGAAGGCATCATCCCTGCCATCGAAAGTGCCCACGCGGTAGCTTATGCCTTCAAAAAGGCAAAAACCATGACGAAAGACCAGGCGATTGTGGTTTGTCTTTCCGGGCGCGGCGACAAGGATATGCACACGGTGGAATCTTATTTTAGCGGAAAAGGCTATTTGAACTAGGGGAGGAACGGACATGAAAGAAAATCGTATTGAAAAGAGACTGGCGGCTTGCCGGAAAGAGCAGAAAAAAGCATTTATTACCTACATGACAGCAGGACTTCCCGATATGGAGGGCTGTGCCGAGATTATCCGCACCCAGGAAAAGGCAGGAACGGACATTGTGGAACTAGGTATTCCCTTTTCCGATCCGGTGGCAGACGGCCCTGTGATTCAGGCGGCATCCTACCGCTCCATCCAACAGGGCACCAACCTGAAAAAAGTGTTTGCTATGGTGGAAGCCTTACGAAAAGAAGGCTGTGAGCAGCCGCTGGTGTTTATGATGTACTACAACACCGTCCTTTATTATGGCGTGGATGCTTTTGCCGCGAAGTGCGCCGAAGTGGGTGTGGACGGACTGATTATTCCGGATTTGCCTTTTGAGGAACAGGGAGAGCTGGAGGATGCCCTGAAAAAAGTGGAGGATGCGCCGATTCTCATTCAGCTGGTTTCCCCCGTGTCCAAACAGCGGATTCCCATGCTATTGGAAAATGCCAGAGGCTTTGTGTACTGTGTCTCTGCCATGGGCGTGACGGGACAGAGTGCCACCTTCCACAGGGATGTACTGGAATACTTAAAGAGCGTGAAAGCCGTATCCCCGGTGCCGGTTATGATGGGCTTTGGCATCCGTACCGCAGCAGATGTACTTCCCATGAAGGAGATCATTGACGGCTGTATCGTGGGTTCTGAGTTTATCCGTCTTATGGAACGCAGTCAGTATGATTTGCAGGCGATCACCGATTATATCCAGACTTTTGAACGCGAGTTGAACAACTAGAAGGGCAGTTGGCAGTAAATAATTGGCAGATTGTGCATTGACTTTTAGGGTGCCGGAAGTATAATTAGGAACAGTGTTTTTACGAAAGAGGTTATTGAAATGAAATTTCTAAAACAATTGCTGATTATACTGGCCATCTCCTTTGTGGGGGAGGCGTTGAAGTATTTTCTGCCTTTACCGATTCCCGCAAGTATTTACGGAATGGTTCTCCTTTTCATCCTGTTACTGACCGGTGTGGTCAAATTGGATGATGTACAGGATGTGGGCAAATTCCTCATCGAGATTATGCCGGTGATGTTTATTCCTGCCGGTGTGGGTCTGATGGCATCCTGGGGTGTGTTAAAACCCATGCTGGTGCCGGTGGTGGTAATTATCGTGGTTTCCCTCGTTCTCGTCATGGGAATCAGCGGACGGATTACCCAGCGGGTCATCCGTCATAATCAGAAGAAGGAGGGCAAAGACCATGAATGATTTGTTTTTAAATTCTGCCATGGCAGGAGTGACCCTGAGTCTTGTAGTTTACATGCTGGGCTGCTGGTTAAAGAAGAGAACCGGGCTTGCCTTGTTCAATCCCCTGCTCCTGTCTATTATCGTAACGATTCTGGTATTGATTGTGGGTAAGGTTGACTACGATACTTATAATGAGGGAGCCAAATATTTAAGCTGGTTTCTCACCCCCGCAACGGTGAGCCTGGCGATTCCTCTATATGAACAGCTGACCCTTCTTCGAAAAAATTTTAAGGCAGTGATGGCAGGAATTGTGGCAGGAGTTCTCAGCAGCCTGGTAGCTATTTTAGTCATGTCTGTGTTATTGGGACTTTCCCATACCGAATATGTGACCCTTCTCCCGAAATCCATTACCACCGCCATCGGAATGGGTGTGGCAGAGGAGCTGGACGGATATGTGACCATCACCGTAGCGGCGATTGTGACTACCGGTGTGCTGGGTAATATTCTGGCAGAGCCGGTTTTAAAGCTGTTCCGTATCACGGAGCCCATTGCAAAGGGCGTAGCCCTGGGTTCATCCGCCCACGCCATCGGTACTGCGAAGGCCATGGAACTGGGAGATATTGAAGGAGCCATGAGCAGCCTCTCCATTGCCGTGGCAGGACTTCTGACGGTAATCGGTGCCACTGTTTTTTCATCCCTGTATTAAAAGGTTGTATGAAGTGTAAAGTTTCGATATAATGACCTATAGGATTGATGATACATTCTGTGGGTCTTTTTTTATTGCATAGGAAAGAATTTCCTATGCAATGGAAGATGCGTTCAGGTGATCATTCCAACAAGCTGAAGGAGAAAAGTGAGATGAATACAAAAGAGGAAGTCAGGAAAAAACAAAAATGGTGGTGCGTGGCGGCGGTGGCAGGCATTCTTCTGTTGGCTCTGTCAGTGGCAGCATTGATCTGGGGAATGGCAGACCGGGTGGAAGATGGGACTCCGGAAGATTTATATTATGCCGAAGAGAGCCAGCAGTATGTCTATGTACCGGCCCAGTATATGTCAGAGGCATTTGGATCCTATGAATCCTACGGGAAAATGTCCTTATATTTTGCCTTTAATGAAGACTGGGAGCCTTATATCATCTGCATGGATGATGCGGATGCGGCACAGTATGCGGATCTTGTGGCATATACCTACGGCATGCTGGATGAAGCACAACCGCAGAATATTACGGGCTATGCAGCACCCCTTGATGATGAAATCAGGGATTTGGCAATAGAGTGCTACAATGAACTGTTTGATGAGGAGTATGCAGCCGTTGACAATTTTACAGATCTGTTTGGCAGCTATTATCTGCAGGTGGGAGCAAAATCCACTGCCTACACTAATTTTAATACCTTTATTGTTTTGTTAGTAAGTGGTGCGGCTCTGTCTGCCTTTTCCTTTTACCAGGTAAAAAAATACAAAAAGATTTTACAGGAAACAGAAAATGCGGCTGTCACCCGGCAGTTTGGAGAAGAGGGCGTTTCCTATGGAATGACGGATATGTTTTCCGAGCAGAATGTGAAAGTGCCGGGAGAACTGGTGAGTCATAACCGGCTGTTAGGCGTGCTGGGAGCCATCGGTGGCGCACTGATCGGTTCGGCGTTAATTATTGTGCTTGGAATGCTGGGGTATGTGTCCGGCTGGGCAGCAGTTGCCATGGCACTTCTTGCCATCAACGGCTATAAATGGCTGGCGAAGGGCATCGACAAGGCAGGAATTGCCCTGTCCATTGTCATTACGGCATTGATGGTTATTGGCGCGAATTTTCTGGAATTTGCCATTGTTTACTACCAGCATCTCAATGAAATTATGGGTGGATATGTGTCTTTCTGGAGAGCTTTGCAGAACACAACGCAGTTTATGACAGACTATGATGCCTGGGGCACTTTCTGGCAGAACGTGGCGATGGGCTATCTGTTAGGCGGTGTCTGCCTGGGATTCTGGGTTCCCGGCATCATCCGGAGCAAAAAATCCGCAGCCGTTCCCGCCAACTATCAGCCCCAAAATATTTACAGCGAGCCGGACGAGTTCGGAGAGCAGCAGATGAGCGTGACCTTGAAACTGCCCAAATCCAATGCGGTGATTCTCTATATCATGGGTGGTCTCATGGTGCTTTTTGGTCTTTTCCTGGGACTTGCGCTGCTGGGAAATGAGAGTGTGGCAGGCGCCGTGACAATTTTCCTGTTCTTTGTATTCTGGACAGTTGTGTTAATCTGGCTTGGAAAAATCAGTTCCGGGGTTACCTATACCGCAGACGAGTGGGGCGTCCACTGGTACCGTCCTTTTGGGAAAAAGCATGTAGATATTGCCTATGCGGAGATTACGAAATTGGAACTGAGCAGAATCCAATGTCGTGTTTTCACAGGGGATCCCAAGAAGAAAATATTCATAGCACTGCGTAATTTTAAAAATGCACAGGACTTTGCTTATGTGGTGCAGACCTGTTATAATCGTGTACAGGAGCGGGCAGAAGAGATTTAAACTGCATCGTTGAAAGAGAAGGAGGGGCATACATGGAATACAATATTGCACCGTTAGAAAAGCGCATGAAGGAAAACATTAAGAACTACAATCTGGATGATCTGTTTCGGCAGGATGTTTTACATAAAAATCTGGAACTGCTGCAAAAGACTTTCCAGATGGACATCTGTTTTACCGATCGTCATGGTGTGCCTTATATGATTCTGGGGGAATCTTATCAAGGCTTCAAACCAAATGTGGTGGCGGAACCGGGACTGAAATTCCGGGTATGTGACAGAACTTTGGGGCATATCTATTATAAGCTGGATCGGACACCGGAGGCAATGCAGGAACTTGCAAAGGAGGCACTGCAGCAGGTATGCCAGCTTTGCACCGAGTATGGGGAGAGCCATTATATTAACATTGAATATGCACAGTATCTGGATTATCTGGAGGAGGTACTTCAGAAGCAGAATCTGGAATCCAACCGTCCTGAGCAGAGAGATATCCTTACAGGTACTCTTACGAAAACCTATTTTGAAAAGAGAATGCGGTTGATTGACAGAGCAGAAATCGCACCGGTGGCATTGATTGAGGCCAATATCAATGACTGGAAATATGTGTTTGACCGTTACGGTGCAGAGCACAGTGATCGGTTAATTGCAGCCATTGCCGGTTATCTCCGGCAGGAAGCAAAGTCAGAGTATATTATAGGAAGATATGACGGAGATGTTTTTCTGATCATGATTCCTATGCCGGAAGAAGACGAGGCGGAGGCATATTGCGCACGGGTACAGGAACGATGCCTGGTATGCGACGATGAACTTCTTGCTCCCAGTGTAGCATTTGGAATTGCGATGAAGTTAAATGTGGAGCAGAAAATGGAGGATCTGATCTCCGATGCAGAGTACGAGATGCTGGCTCATAAGCTGGAGATGAAGAGTGCAGCAGGATACTATGAGCGGCTGCACAAAAACGCGTAAATCTAAAAAAAGTATTAAATCTCCGAAAGGAGACTTTGATAAGAAAACAAAAGAAAAAACGAGAAAACAAAAGATAAAAAGAGTTTACAACAGATATGTTCTTGTGGGGAGAGTTGCAAACCTCTCTGCAAGAACATAATATATGATTTGTAGTTAGCACTCGAGTGAAATGAGTGCTAATAAATTCCGCGTAAGAAAAGAATTTTAAATAATAGGAGGCAGTTATCATGAATTTAGTACCTTTAGGTGACAGAGTTGTATTAAAACAGTTAGTTGCAGAGGAAACAACCAAATCCGGTATTGTTCTTCCCGGACAGAGCAAAGAGAAACCCCAGCAGGCAGAAGTCCTGGCAGTAGGCCCCGGCGGAATGGTTGATGGCAAGGAAGTAAAGATGGAAGTAAGCGTAGGAGATAAAGTAATCTACTCCAAATATTCCGGAACCGAAGTTAAAATTGATGAAGATGAGTACATTATCGTAAAACAGAGCGATATATTAGCAATCATTAAATAAAAAGCAGGAGGCATGCAATCATGGCAAAAGAGATTAAATATGGCGCAGAAGCGCGTGCAGCATTAGAGGCTGGTGTCAATAAATTAGCAGACACCGTCAGAGTTACATTAGGACCCAAAGGAAGAAACGTAGTACTGGATAAATCCTACGGCGCTCCCTTAATCACTAATGATGGTGTGACCATTGCAAAAGAGATCGAACTGGAAGATCCTTTCGAGAACATGGGCGCACAGCTTGTGAAAGAAGTAGCAACCAAGACCAACGATGTAGCCGGTGATGGTACTACCACCGCAACCGTACTGGCACAGGCAATGGTAAATGCCGGTATGAAGAACCTGGCAGCAGGTGCAAATCCCATCATCCTGAGAAAAGGTATGAAGAAGGCAACCGACTGCGCAGTAGAAGCTATCGCAAAGATGAGCTCCAAGGTAAACGGTAAAGAGCACATTGCAAGAGTAGCAGCAATCTCCGCAGGAGATGAGTCTGTCGGACAGCTGGTAGCAGATGCCATGGAGAAGGTTTCCAACGATGGCGTTATCACCATTGAAGAATCCAAGACCATGATGACCGAGCTTGATCTGGTAGAAGGTATGCAGTTCGACCGTGGATATATTTCCGCTTACATGGCAACCGATATGGATAAAATGGAATCCGTACTGGATAATCCTGCTATCCTTATTACCGATAAAAAGATTTCCAACATCCAGGAGATTCTGCCTCTGTTAGAGCAGGTAGTACAGTCCGGTATGAAATTACTCATCATCGCTGAGGATGTAGAGGGTGAAGCACTCACCACCTTAATCGTCAACAAACTGCGTGGTACTTTCAACGTAGTAGCTGTTAAGGCTCCCGGCTATGGTGACAGAAGAAAAGCAATGCTGGAGGATATCGCAATTCTGACCGGTGGTCAGGTCATCAGTTCTGAGCTTGGCTTAGAGTTAAAGGACGCTACCCTGGATCAGTTAGGTCATGCAAAATCCGTGAAAGTCCAGAAAGAGAACACCGTCATCGTGGACGGTGAGGGCGATAAGGATGCTATCCAGGCCCGTATCGCACAGATCAGAAAACAGATTGAGGAGACCACTTCTGATTTCGACCGTGAGAAATTACAGGAGCGTCTTGCAAAACTGGCAGGAGGTGTCGCTGTCATCCGTGTAGGTGCAGCTACCGAGACCGAGATGAAGGAAGCAAAACTTCGTCTGGAGGATGCTCTGGCAGCCACCAAGGCAGCTGTAGAGGAAGGCATCATCGCAGGTGGCGGTTCCGCATATATCCACGCATCCAAGGAAGTTGCCAAACTGGCTGACACTCTGGAAGGTGATGAGAAGACCGGTGCACAGATCATTCTGAAAGCTCTGGAAGCTCCTCTGAACTTCATCGCAGCAAACGCAGGTCTGGAAGGATCTGTTATCATCAATAAAGTACGTGAGTCTGCAGTAGGTACCGGTTACGATGCTCTGAAAGACGAGTATGTTGACATGGTAAGCGCCGGTATTCTGGATCCTGCAAAGGTTACCAGAAGTGCCCTGCAGAATGCAACCTCCGTTGCATCCACATTGCTGACCACTGAATCCGTAGTGGCAAGCATCAAAGAGCCCGAACCCGCTATGCCTGCAGGCGGTGCAGGAATGGGCGGAATGATGTAATCCAACCTGAATAAAATCAACCATAAAATCCCCCGAATCAGCCTGCTGGGCTGATTCGGGGGATTTGACTTATAGGATGAAAAATAATATAATATTTACTATCCGTTCAGAGCCAAGCGTATTTTTAAGAAAAAAGCCGAGTCATGCTCGCATGAACGAGGTTTTTTTCTTAGAAATACATTTGGCGGATACGCCAAAGCGACGAAATGCGCAGCATTTTGGAGCTGGCTCTGAAAAATGAAAGTAAAAAATAAATACATATACATAAAAACCCAAGAAACGGAGAGAATAACATGAAAAAACTGGAAGAATATGTGAGAAGTATCCCGGATTTCCCTGAACCCGGCATTATTTTCCGGGATGTCACCAGCGTACTACAGGATGCAGACGGACTGCATCTGGCAATCGACACCATGGAGGATCTGGTGAAGGATCTGGACTATGATGTAGTGGTAGGACCCGAATCCAGAGGATTTATCTTTGGTATGCCTATTGCCTACAACAATCACAAACCCTTTGTCCTGATCCGTAAAAAGGGCAAACTTCCCTGTGCAACTGTACAGAAAGAGTACGCATTGGAGTATGGAACCGCAGTGATTGAGATGCACAAGGATTCCATTAAACCCGGTCAGAGAGTGCTGATTGTGGATGACCTGATTGCTACCGGTGGCACAACCCAGGCAATGATTGACCTGGTAGAATCCCTGGGCGGCGTGGTTGCCGGAATTGTGGTACTCATTGAACTGGCAGGACTTCACGGAAGAGATAAGATTGCAGGCTATCGTCTGGATTCTGCAATCCGTTACGAGGGTAAATAAAAGAATTCATTCAGAGAAAACGTTAAGCAGCGGTGGTGTCTATGGCAGAAGAGAGTAAAATTATTGCAAATGAAATCATAAAACCCAGTGGTGTCCAGGAGAAACCTCTTGAGGAACGCAACATTGAGGTGATGAAGGAACATACCAGTCCTGAGGAGCTTTATCAGGATTTAATTTCCCATGTGCAGAAATACCACCCCTCCGACGACATTTCCCTCATAGAGAAAGCCTATAAGACTGCGGCAGAAGCACACAAAGACCAGGTGCGCAAATCCGGGGAGCCTTATATCATCCATCCACTGTGCGTTGCAATTATTCTGGCAGATCTGGAGCTGGATAAAGAAACCATTGCAGCGGGACTTCTACATGATGTGGTGGAAGATACCATTATGACCACCGAGGAGATTGAGAAGGAGTTTGGCCCTGATGTAGCCCTCCTGGTAGATGGTGTGACCAAGCTGGAGAATATCCCTTTAAGCAGTGGAACAGAAACCGATGCCAGACTGGAGATGCAGGCGGAAAACCTGCGTAAAATGCTCCTGGCCATGGCAAAGGATATCCGTGTCATCCTCATTAAGCTGGCAGACCGTCTGCACAACATGCGGACATTGAAATACAAGAGTCCGGAAAGCCAGAAACGGATTGCCAGAGAGACTTTGGATATCTATTCCCCTATTGCAGAACGGCTGGGTATTTCCAAAATTAAAATCGAACTGGATGACCTGTCCTTAAAATATCTGGAACCAGAAGTTTATTATGATCTGGCAGAAAAAATTGCCACCAGAAAGAGTGTGCGGGAAAAATATATCCAGAGTATTGTGGATGAGGTCAGCGAACATATCAGAAATGCGGGCATTGAGGCTCATGTGGATGGTCGTGTGAAACATTTCTTCAGTATTTACAAGAAGATGAAAAATCAGAACAAGACCATTGACCAGATCTATGACCTGTTTGCCGTGCGTATCATTGTAGAGACGGTGAAGGACTGCTATGCAGCCCTGGGTGTCATCCATGAAATGTATAAACCTATTCCGGGACGTTTCAAGGATTATATTGCTATGCCTAAGGCCAATATGTACCAGTCTCTGCATACCACACTGATTGGTTCCAACGGAACCCCTTTTGAAATTCAGATCCGTACTTATGAAATGCATAAAGCGGCAGAGTATGGTATCGCTGCCCACTGGAAATACAAAGAAGCCTCCGATGGTAAAAAGGTGGAAGCCGAGGAAGAGAAACTGGTATGGCTGCGCCAGATTCTGGACTGGCAGCGGGACATGTCTGATAACCGGGAGTTTATGTCCTTACTTAAGAGTGATTTGGATCTCTTTTCCGAGAATGTATACTGCTTTACACCCAGCGGCGATGTGAAAAATCTTCCCGCCGGATCGACGCCTATTGATTTTGCCTACAGTATTCACAGTGCCGTAGGAAATAAAATGATTGGTGCCAGAGTCAACGGAAAATTGGTGACCATCGACTATGAAATCAAGAACGGTGACCGAATTGAGATTTTAACTTCCCAGAATTCCAAGGGTCCCAGCCGGGACTGGCTCAACGTGGTAAAGAGTGCCCAGGCAAAGAGTAAGATTAACCAGTGGTTTAAAAATGAACTGAAAGAGGATAACATTGTCCGGGGTAAGGAATTGTTATCCACCTATTGCAAGAGTAAAAGCATTAACCTGTCAGAACTGCAGAAACCGGAATACATGGATGCGGTGGAACGCAAGTATGGATTCCATGACTGGGATGCGGTACTTGCGGCGATTGGACATGGCGGCTTGAAAGAAGGCCAGGTCATCAACCGCATGCAGGAACTTTACGACAAAGACCACCCCAAGATCCTTTCCAATGAGGAAGTGCTGGAAAGTGTTGCGGAGAACAACCAGAATAAACCGGTTCTCATGCGACCTCAGAGCAGTATTGTGGTAAAGGGAATTCACGATGTGGCAGTGCGTTTTTCCAAGTGCTGCAGCCCCGTGCCGGGAGATGAAATTGTGGGTTTTGTCACAAGGGGCAGAGGGGTGTCCATCCACCGGACAGATTGTATTAATGTCATCAATCTGCCGGAAATTGAAAGAGCCCGTCTCATCGATGCAGAGTGGCAGAAGGGTGCCGAGGAAGATAAAGGACAGTTCCTGGCAGAGATTACCATTTATGCCACTAACCGGAACGGCCTGCTGGCGGACATTACCCGCATTATGACGGAGAAAAACATTGACATTAACGCATTGAACACCCGTACCAATAAGCAGGGTATCGCCACCTTATCCATGGCCTTTAGCATCAGTGGCAGAGAAGAACTGAAATCGGTAGTAGAGAAATTACGGGCGGTGGACAGCGTGATTGATATTGAAAGAACAAGAGGATAACTCTGATATTTTGTGCGGTAAGCATTGCAAAGAGCCAGGATTAAGAAAACACCTGTAGAATGAGGAAATCAATGAGTGAATTAAAGATTGCATGCATGACCATGGGTGTGTGTGCCACCAACTGTTACTATGTATATCGGGATGGCTTTACGGAAGTTATGGTGTTTGACCCTGCGGACAGAGGTGGGGACATTTATCGCGCCATTACGGAAAAGGGCTTCCATATTCGTGCAATTTTGCTGACCCACGGTCATTTTGACCATATCTGGGGAGCAGAAGAACTTAGGGAGAAAAGCGGAGCAAAGATTTATGCCTATGAGAAAGAACAGCCCCTATGTGAGAGTTCTGATTTAAATTTGTCTGCCCAGATGGGGAGAGCCTGCACCATCAAGCCGGACTATTATTTAAAAGATGGAGAGAAAGTCCAGGTGGGAGATTTAACCTGTAAATTGCTTGCCACACCGGGACACACTGCAGGAAGCTGTTGTTATTATTTTGAAAATGATGGAATTGTGATGAGCGGTGATACCCTGTTTTGCCAGTCCGTGGGCAGAACAGATTTTCCCACGGGAAGTATGTCGGATATTGTGCGTTCCGTTAAGGAAAAACTGATGACACTGCCGGATGAAGTGAAAGTTTATCCCGGTCACGGAGAAATTACCACCATTGGATTTGAGAGAGAAAACAATCCGTTCCTATAAGATTTTATTTATGTAAGAGAAAGCAAACATTATGATTTATGTAAACCTAAATAAACAGCAATTTGAGTATGATATTCACTCCCTTGTAAAAGCATTTTATCCTGCAGAGGATGTGAAAGTGGTAGTGGGAGAGACGGAGGATGTGAACTTTCGTCTCCTCTTTTTGCCTGATGGAATCCAGTTTAAACAGATGGAAACGGGACAGGTCTGGAGCCGGACTGCCAAGACGGAGATAGAAAACCAGGCCGACAAGGACGAACTGAAGAACCAGGTCAAGTTGTTGATTTACAAAGCGCTATCAGAAGTGACAGAAAAACAGCTCCCCTGGGGAACCCTGACAGGTATCCGTCCCACCAAGATTGCCACTGCCATGCTGGAGCAGGGCAGAACGGAAGACGAAATCAGGGCATTTATGAGGGAAAAATATCTGGTCAGCCCGGAGAAACAGGAACTGAGCATTGAGATTGCCCACCGTGAGGAAAAACTGTTGTCCTCTTTACATGGAGTGAAGGGCTACAGTGTCTATATCGGTATCCCTTTCTGCCCCACCACCTGTCTGTATTGTTCCTTTACCTCTTACCCTATCGCAGCATGGCGTGACCGGGTGGGGGAGTATCTGGATGCATTGGATAAAGAAATCGATTTTGTGGCAGAGAACAATGCTGACGACATCTTGGACACGGTTTACATCGGCGGTGGAACCCCTTCTACCTTAAATGCAGAACAGTTGGAACGACTGTTACACAAGATTGTGACCACGCTGCCCATGGAACAGGTATCCGAATTTACCGTGGAGGCGGGGAGAGCTGACAGTATTACCAGAGACAAACTGGAGGTGCTGAAAAAGTACGGTGTCACCAGAATTTCCGTAAATCCCCAGACCATGAACCAGATTACCCTGGATCGCATCGGAAGACGGCATACGGTGGAACAGGTGCTGGAAGCTTTCCAACTGGCCCGGGAGCTGGGATTTGATAATATCAACATGGACATGATTCTGGGTCTTCCGGGAGAGGGTGTGGAGGAAGTGAAACACACCATGGAAGTGATAAAGGAGTTAAAGCCAGACAGTCTTACGGTTCATTCCCTGGCAATCAAGCGTGCTTCTAAGCTGGCGCAGTGGATTAGGGAAAATGGAATGGAGGAACTGCACAATACCGACGAAACCATGGCAATCGCAGAGAAAACCGCAAGAGAGATTGGACTGGTTCCCTACTATCTGTACCGCCAGAAAAACATGTCCGGCAATTTTGAAAATGTGGGTTATGCAGCCCCGGGAAAATTTGGCGTGTATAATGTGCTTATTATGGAAGAGAAACAGACCATCGTAGCTCTTGGCGCAGGTTCCATCACCAAGCGGGTTTATCTGGGCGGACGCATTGAACGCTGCGAAAATGTCAAAGATATCGAGCAATACCTGAGCAGAATTGATGAAATGATTGAACGGAAGCGGGAACTTTTCCGGGAGGAGTAGG
>CAKRTZ010000026.1 GCA_934402515.1 uncultured Lachnospiraceae bacterium | reverse complement strand
CGGAAAACGACAGAAAGAGAATAAGGAACAGAAAGCAAATGATGGAGAACCATTGTTCCAGGAGAATCCGGAGAAACAGGAAGACACGGAGCTGCCGTCAGATCCCATCTGCCGGAATGATTTTGAAACCAGATTGCAGGAAAGCATGGAAGACTCATGGGCAGTGGAAACGGCTCAAATTTCATCCCAGCCGATTTTTGCCCAGGCACTAATCGACAATGCCTGGTGGGATTTTAATTATCTGATACATAACTGGTATACGGTGGACACTTCCACAGATGCATCGGTAGCGGGAATTTCCACACCGGAACTGGTGACTTATCCGGCAGGCATCACGAAAAATCAAGAGGAGGGTTATGACATTCTGATCTATCATACCCACAGTCTGGAGCAGTATGCGGATTCCCGGCAGTATGCCCCGCCAAACGGCGTAGTGGGAGCAGGAGAATTTCTGTCGACGCTGTTGGAGAAGCAGTATGGCTATCGTGTTTTACATCTGACGGAGAGCTTTGATGCGGAGGGGCGGGATTATGCCTATGGGAAAGCTCTTCCGGCGTTGAAACAGGTACTGGAAGAACATCCGGAGATCCAGGTGATGATTGACCTGCATCGGGATGAGGTCGACAGCAATGCCCATCTGATTCAACAGGTGGGGGAGCGGAATGTGGCCCGGTATATGTTTTTTAACGGATTAAGTTATACCAGAACGTTGGGGGCACTGAAAGAATTTTCAAACCCCTATCAGAAAGAAAACCTGGCCATGTCTTTTCAACTCCAACTGGCCTCCGATGCCCTTTTCCCAGGATGCACTAGAAAAATTTATCTCAAGGGCTATCGCTATAATATGCATTTGCGGCCGAGAAGTCTGCTGATTGAATTGGGGGCTCAGAATAACACGGAACAGGAGGCGTGGAATAGCTGTGTTCTGCTTGCCAAAATGCTGGATACCGTGCTATCTTATAATATTAGATAAGGTATCAGGAGGAACACAATGGCACAGTTTAACCAGAAAAATATCCGCAACTTCTGTATCGTGGCACATATCGACCATGGCAAGTCCACGCTGGCGGATCGAATCATAGAAAAAACAGGACTTCTCACCAGTCGTGAGATGCAGGATCAGGTTCTGGATAATATGGAACTGGAGCGGGAGAGGGGAATTACCATCAAGGCCCAGACCGTCCGTATTATTTATCAGGCAAAGGATGGGGAGGAATATATGTTTAACCTCATCGACACCCCCGGGCATGTGGACTTTAATTATGAAGTGAGCCGTGCATTGGCCGCCTGTGACGGAGCGATTCTGGTGGTGGATGCAGCACAGGGAATTGAGGCACAGACTCTTGCCAATGTTTATCTGGCACTGGATCATGACCTGGATGTTTTTCCTGTCATCAATAAAATAGACCTCCCCAGTGCGGATCCGCAGAAAGTCATAGAAGAGATCGAAGATGTGATCGGTATCGAGGCACAGGATGCCCCCCTGATTTCCGCAAAAAACGGAATCGGAATTGAGGAGGTGCTGGAACAGATCGTTCACAAAATCCCAGCACCCCAGGGAGACCCGGAGGCTCCCCTGCAGGCATTGATCTTTGATTCCCTTTACGATTCTTACAAGGGCGTTATCGTATTCTGCCGGATTCGTAACGGTGCTGTCCGCAAGGGAACCCGCATTAAGATGATGGCTACAGGAGCCACTGCAGATGTGGTGGAAGTAGGGTATTTTGGACCGGGACAGTTTATCCCCTGTGACGAACTGTCTGCAGGCATGGTAGGCTACATTACCGCTTCCATCAAAAATGTAAAGGACACTGCAGTGGGCGACACGGTAACCGATCTGGACAACCCCTGTGCAGAGCCACTTCCGGGATATAAAAAGGTAAATCCCATGGTGTACTGTGGACTTTATCCTGCAGATGCCTCCAAATATACTGACCTGCGGGATGCTTTGGAAAAATTGCAGTTAAATGATGCCTCCCTGTACTACGAGCCGGAGACTTCCATCGCTTTGGGCTTCGGTTTCCGTTGCGGTTTCCTGGGACTTCTTCATCTGGACATTATCGAGGAGCGTCTGGAGAGGGAATACAACCTGGATCTGGTGACCACAGCCCCCGGTGTTATTTATAAAGTATTTAAGACAGACGGCAGCATGATTGAACTGACCAACCCTTCCAACCTTCCGGATCCTTCGGAGATCGAGCACATGGAAGAACCCATTGTCTCTGCAGAAATTATGGTTTCCACGGAATATATCGGACCGATTATGCAGCTATGTCAGGAACGCCGGGGACGTTATATCAGTACGGATTACATTGAGGCAACAAGAGCGGTACTGAAATACGAGCTGCCCTTAAATGAGATCATTTATGATTTCTTTGATGCCTTAAAGAGCCGCTCCAGAGGTTACGCATCCTTTGATTATGAGCTAAAGGGCTACGAGCCTTCCTCCCTGGTGAAACTGGACATCCTCATTAACCGTGAGGAAGTGGATGCCCTTTCCTTTATCGTTCATGCGGACAGTGCCTATGAGCGGGGCCGGAGAATGTGTGAAAAATTAAAGGATGAGATTCCCAGACACTTATTTGAAATCCCCATTCAGGCAGCAGTGGGGGGCAAGGTCATCGCCAGAGAAACGGTAAAGGCCATGCGGAAGGATGTGCTGGCGAAATGCTACGGCGGTGATATCTCCCGTAAGAAGAAACTGCTGGAGAAACAGAAGGAAGGAAAGAAGAGAATGCGTCAGGTGGGTAACGTGGAAATTCCGCAGAGTGCCTTCATGAGCGTATTGAAATTAGATGAATCCTGATAAGAGTTTAGGCTTATATCTTCATATTCCCTTTTGCGTGCAGAAATGCCGTTACTGTGACTTCCTGTCCTTTCCAACGGGAGGCTTTACGGAGAAAACAGAAACGCAGGATGCCAGAATCCAGCCTTATGTGGAGCGGCTCTGCAGGGAAATCCGGGAAAGAGGGAAAAGCTGTGGCGGGTATGTGGTGGACACCCTGTTTTTCGGTGGTGGAACCCCCTCCCTGCTGACCGGGGGACAGATGGGACAGATTATGACCCGGATTCGGGAAAGCTTCCGAATGTCAGAGGATGCCGAATGTACCATGGAATGTAACCCGGGCACGGCGACCCTTGACTCGTTGAAGGCTTACCATGAGGCGGGGATCAACCGTCTGAGCATCGGTTTACAGTCCTCCTGTGACAAAGAATTGCAAAGACTGGGACGGATTCACAATCTGAAGCAGTTTGAGGAGTGTTTTCAGTGGGCAAGACAGGCCGGTTTTGAAAATGTGAATATTGATCTGATGTCGGCGCTGCCGGGACAGACCAGGGAGAGTTATGAGCAGACCCTGCGATTTGTGGCAGAACATGAACCGGAGCATATTTCGGCCTACAGCCTGATCCTGGAAGAGGGGACTCCTTTATATGAGGAAAATCCGGTTCTGCCGGATGAGGATACCGACCGTCTCATGTACGAGGATACGAAACGGATTTTGACGGAGTACGGCTATCATCGTTACGAGATTTCCAATTATGCCAAAGAGGGCAGAGAGTGTCGTCATAACTGTAAATACTGGACCAGAGGGGAATATCTGGGAATGGGGCTGGGAGCCTCTTCCCAGATGAAACATACCCGGTTTCAAAATACCACGGAACTGAAATCCTATATGGAAACCCCAGACCCTACCCTGGCCGGGAGCCGGACCATTTTATCAAAAAAGGATGAGATGGAGGAATTCATGTTTCTGGGGCTGCGCCTTACGGCGGGAATCAAAGAGGAAGTTTTCAGACAATGCTTTGGTGCCGATCTGGATGAAATCTATGGAACCGTTTTGAAGAAACTGGAAGAAGAAAAGCTTCTGAGGAGAGAGAACGGAAGCCTTCGACTTACGGATTACGGTACCGATATCAGCAACTATGTCCTGGCTCAATTTTTACTGGACGAGTTGTAATGGGTGTCTAAACAAAGTATAATAGTAGCAGTGAAATTCCCGGAAGATCATAAAGGAAATTTCATGGAAAGGCACTGAGAAAGAAGTCTCTTCATAGAATATATTAAATTGACTTTGGAGGCTTCTTTTGAAAACCTTTAAAAAACCCCTGTCTACCGAGGAAGAGGTATACTATATCCGTCTTTTAAGGGAAGGTACAGAGGAAGAAGCAAAAGCCGCCAAAGAGATTCTGATCGAGAGAAATATGCGTCTGGTGGCGCACATTGCAAAGAAATATCAGAATTCCGATGAGGATATGGAAGATCTGATCTCCACAGGGACGATCGGATTGATCAAAGCAGTTCTCTCCTTCGATGCGGGAAAGGGAAGGCTGGCAACCTATGCCTGCCGCTGCATTGACAATGAACTGCTCATGCTTTTCCGTGCAAAGAAGAAATCCTCAAAAGAAGTTTCCCTCTATGAGCCCATCGGCACGGATAAAGAGGGAAATGAGATCAGCCTGCTGGATATCATGGAACAGAAGCAGATGGATGCGGTGGAACAGCTGCAGCTGCGGGAAAACCTGATGAAACTGGAAACTCTGTTGGGAACGGTGCTTTCGGACAGGGAACGGGAAATTTTGCTGCTGCGCTACGGGCTTTGTGGGAAAAAGGAACGGTCCCAGCGGGAGATTGGGCAGTCCTTGGGAATTTCCAGAAGCTATGTATCCCGGATTGAAAAGAAGGCACTCTTAAAATTAAGAAATGGTTTTACAGCCTGTCAGGGCTCATACGGATAAGGAGAATGAACATGCCAAAGATTGAAGAAATCCTGCGGGAGGCAAAAAATGCAGGGGCATCAGATGTACATATCACAGTGGGAATTCCTCCCAAAATGAGAGTGAACGGAAGTCTGGTTACCATGTCCTATCCGAAATTCATGCCGGCGGATACCACAGAAATCCTTCTGGAGATCATGAATGAAACCCAGAGGGAACTCTTTGAAGAGCGTGGAGAATATGATATGTCCTTTTCCATCAGGGAGATGGGACGTTATCGTGTCAACGCCTATAAACAACGGGGATCGGTGGCACTTGCCATTCGACTGGTAGGTACACAGATTCCCTCGGCTGAGGAACTGAGACTGCCGGAGTCCGTGGCAGATCTTTACAACAGAAAGAGAGGCCTGGTTCTGGTTACCGGACCTGCAGGAAGCGGTAAATCCACCACCTTGGCAGCAATCATTGACATGATTAACACCTATCGGGATGCCCATGTCATCACGCTGGAAGATCCGATTGAATTCCTGCACCAGCACAAGATGTCCATGGTTAACCAGAGGGAGATCGGCCTGGATTCCGAAAACTATGCCAATGCACTCCGGGCGGCACTCCGTGAGGATCCGGATGTGATTCTGGTAGGGGAGATGCGGGATCTGGCAACCATCAGCGTAGCGGTAACCGCAGCGGAAACCGGACACCTGGTATTTTCCACCCTGCATACCATGGGCGCCGCAAGTACGGTGGATCGTATGATTGATGTGTTTCCGCCCCATCAACAGCAGCAGATCCGGGTACAGCTTGCCAATGTGCTGGAGTGTGTCGTATCCCAGCAGTTGATCCCGCGGGCGGATGGACAGGGACGAATCGCCACCTTCGAGGTGCTTCATGCTACCCATGCAGTGCGGAATATGATCCGTGAGGGTAAGGCACATCAGCTCAACGGTATGATGCAGACCAACCGCAGATTGGGAATGATGACCATGGATGAGTCCATTTATAATTGCTATGAAAGCGGATTGATCAGCAGGGAACATGCATTACAGTTCTCTCAGGATCCGGATGCCATGGCAGTGAAACTGGGCATTGGGAAGAGTAATTTTTAAGAGATGTTCAAAATAAAGTGGTTACGGTTTACAGATTGCCTGTATAACCGGCCACTTTATTGTTTTTTAAGAATTAAAATCAAAAAACCTATTTTCAAACCAGTCAATGTAAGCTATGATAAAACTGTCTTTTGGTCTCTGACCAATCTTGCACGATAGTGCATAAGGGGATTTCTCCCCGCTATTTCAACCAATTACCAAAGAAATGAATGAAACAGAAAAAAGAATCAAACAGAAGAAGGGAGAAGAAGTCATTTATGTTCAGCACGGTTTATTCCGGGGCTCTTCAGGGAATTCACAGCTACCTTGTGCGGGTGGAGGTGGATATTGCACCGGGACTTCCCAATCTACAGCTGGTGGGATATGTCAGCAGCGAGGTGGCAGAGGCAAAAGAGCGGGTGAGAGCCGCAGTTCGGAATATGGGAGTGGAGCTGCCGGCAGCCCGTATTACCATTAATCTTGCTCCTGCAAATGTGCACAAGGAGGGGACAGCCTACGATTTATCCATCGCTGTGGGAATTTTACAGTCTATGAAGCAATTGCCTCAGGAGCAGACAGGGAAAACCCTCTTTTTGGGAGAGATGGGATTAAACGGCAGTCTGAAGCCGGTTCTCGGGGTACTGCCTATTTTGAGGGAAGCGGCAAATCAGGGATTTACCAGATGTGTTCTGCCCAGGGAGAATGCTAGAGAGGCAGCAGTGGTAGAAGGAATCCAGGCCTATGGATTGGAGAATCTCAGACAGGTTTTGGATTTCCTGCAGGGAAAGGAACAGCCGGAGCCGGAAGTATTGGATGTACAGCAGCTTTTTGAAAGCAGAAAAGATCACATAGAGGAAGACTTCGCGGATGTGCAGGGACAGGAAAGTGCCAAGAGGGCAATGGAGATCGCCGCAGCCGGTTTTCATAATCTGCTGCTCTCAGGTCCTCCGGGAGCAGGAAAGACCATGCTGGCGAGACGGTTTTCTACAATTCTGCCACCACTGACTATGGAAGAAAGTCTGGAAGTCTCCTCTATTTACAGTGTGGCAGGAGCATTGGAGCCGGACCATGTAATTCTGACAAAACGTCCCTTTTTGAGTCCTCATCATACCATCAGTGAATATGCCATGGCAGGGGGAGGAGCAATTCCAAGACCGGGGGTGATTTCCATAGCTCATAAAGGGGTATTATTTCTGGACGAACTGCCGGAATTTAAACGTAATGTCATAGAAGTTCTGCGACAGCCCCTAGAGGAACGGCGGGTGCATATTCATCGTGCTTCCGGTAATTATACTTATCCGGCAGATTTCCTTTTGATCGGAGCCATGAATCCCTGTCCCTGCGGTTACTACCCGGATCTTCGACGCTGCAGTTGTACGCCATCGGCCAGAAGAAGATATGCCGGCAGGGTTTCCGGGCCAATTCTGGATCGGATGGATTTATGTGCCGAGGTGGCCAGGGCCAGGCTTTTTGAAGAGACAGAGGAAAAGGAACAAGGACGATGGAGCAGCAAAAACATGCGGGAACGGGTGTTAGCCGCCCAGGAAATCCAGTGGGAACGGTATAAAGGACGGGAATTTCAATATAATGCCCAGATTCCGGCCAGAGAAGTAGAACGGTACTGTGGGCTGGGCAGGGACGAACGGAACCTGCTGCGGGAGTTTTCAGAGGAAATGGAACTGAGTGCCAGAGCCTGTCACAAAATCATGAAAGTGGCACGAACCATCGCAGATCTGGAGAGCAGAGAATCTGTGGAGGAGCAGCATCTGTACGAGGCATTGCTATTTAAGATGGTGGATTATCAACCACCACTGATACAGGAGTAAACGATGGAAGAGAAGAAATGGAAAGAATATCCGGAACTGGAATATTTTTTCTGCCAGATTGAGGGAGTTGGGTTTCGTACTTTGAAAAAGCTGTTTGATGCGGTGCCGAATCTGGAAAAAGCCTATGAATTGTCACAAAAGCAGATGGAAGAACTTTTGGGAACCAAGGCGGCAGAACTGATTGCAGAAAGGAGAAAACAGGGAGATCCGCTTCAAATGTGGAAACAGCTGCGGCAACAGGAAATTCTCTTTGCATCCTATTGGAATCCCTCCTATCCGAAAGACTTGCGGTGTATACAGGACCCTCCCAAGGCTTTGTATGCATTAGGAAAAATGCCTGCCGCGGAGGAGAGACGAGTGGCACTGATCGGAGCAAGAGCCTGTTCCGAGTACGGCAGACGCATGGCACGGACACTGGGAGAGGAACTGGCTGGTCAGGGCGTGGTGGTGGTGAGCGGTATGGCAAGAGGAATCGACGGGATCAGCCAGCGGTATGCTTTGGAGGCAGGTGGGACATCCTATGCAGTGCTGGGATGTGGTGTGGATATCTGCTATCCGAAAGAAAACCGTGTGCTTTATGAGAAACTTTGCAGACAGGGAGGTGTTTTGTCAGAGTATGTGCCGGGGACGGAGGCAAAGGCACACTTATTTCCTCCCCGAAACCGGATCATCAGTGCACTTTCTGATGTGATTGTGGTGGTGGAAGCCAGAAAAAAGAGTGGAACCATTATCACCGTAGACATGGCGCTGGAGCAGGGCAAAGAAGTGATGGTGGTGCCGGGCAGAGTGGGAGATGGCCTCAGTGATGGCTGTAACGACCTTCTGCGCCAGGGGGCATCACCGGTACTGGAAACGGCGGATATTCTGAGAACATTAGGCATAGAAAGGGAGACTGAAAGAAACAGGAAACAACAGGGAACCTTATCGGAACTTTCCGGGGAAGAGAAACTTCTCTATGAATTACTGGATGAGTATCCAAGATCCATAGATGAACTTGCACGGGAACTGATTTACCGGCGGGAAGAAATGGAGTATTCCCAGCTGTGCCGCATTTTCCATTCCCTGTGCCGGAAAGGCATGGCGAGGCAGGAGGGAAACACACATTTTGTGAAAGTAAAATCATAATTCCCTGTGGAACCAGAACGGAACAGTTACGAAGAAAGTTCTTGCAAGCCGGAAAGGAATGGTGTATAGTGGTTCACGATTAGCGCCCCGAGACTGACGTTATATCAAAATGGAGGGATTTGTAATGGCAAAATACCTAGTGATTGTAGAGTCACCGGCAAAAGTGAAAACCATTAAGAAATTTTTAGGAGCCAACTATGAAGTTGTGGCCAGCAACGGGCATGTGAGGGACTTGCCTAAAAGCCAGTTGGGAATTGATGTGGAGCATGACTATGAACCGAAATATATCACCATCCGTGGTAAGGGTGACATCCTGGCAAATCTGCGCAAGGAAGTAAAGAAAGCGGATAAAATCTATCTTGCAACCGACCCGGATCGTGAGGGAGAAGCCATTTCCTGGCATTTGTATTACGCACTGAAACTGGAAAATAAAAAAGTATACCGCATCACCTTCAATGAAATTACGAAAAATGCAGTGAAGGAATCCCTGAAAAATCCCAGAGAGATTGATATGAATCTGGTGGATGCCCAGCAGACCAGAAGAATTCTGGATCGTGTTGTGGGCTATCGGATTTCTCCGGTATTATGGGCTAAAATTAAGAGAGGCTTAAGTGCAGGCCGTGTGCAGTCTGTGGCACTTCGCATTATCTGTGACCGTGAAGATGAAATCAACGCTTTTATTCCGGAGGAATATTGGAGTCTGGATGCCAGTTTGAAGATTTCCGGAGAAAAGAAACCGTTAGTGGCCAGATATTACGGTGACACCAACGGAAAGAAAGGCATTGCCTCTAAAGCGGAGCTGGATCAGATTGTGAAAGAGATTCAGGATGCTGAGTTTAAGGTGGCAGAGGTAAAGAAGGGAACCCGTACCAAAAAGGCACCTCTTCCTTTTACCACCTCCACTCTGCAGCAGGAAGCCAGCAAGGTGCTGAATTTCTCTACGCAGAAAACCATGCGTCTTGCCCAGCAGCTATATGAGGGCGTAGACACCAAGGAAGGTACGGTAGGTATCATTTCTTACCTGCGTACTGATTCCACCCGTGTATCGGAAGAGGCAGAGACCATGGCACGGGATTATATTGAAAAGAACTTTGGCGCAGATTATGCAGCCGAGACAACGGTACAGAAAAAGAACGGTCAGAAAATCCAGGATGCCCATGAGGCAATCCGTCCTACCGATGTAAACCGCACACCGGTTATTATGAAGGAATATCTGTCCAGGGATCAGTTCCGGCTGTATCAGCTGATCTGGAAGCGTTTTCTGGCAAGCCGCATGAAACCGGCGGAGTATGAGACGACCTCCGTAAAGATCCAGGCAGCCAGCCAGCTTTTTTCCGTTGCAGCTTCCAAAGTAACCTTCGAGGGATTCATGAATGTATACACTGAGGAGGATGACGAGGAAGAGAATAATACGCTGGTAAAATCCATTGATAAGGATACACAACTTGCGCTGGAGAACCTTGATCCGAAACAGCACTTTACGCAGCCTCCTGCCCACTATACCGAGGCCTCTTTGGTGCATACCATGGAGGAACTGGGAATTGGACGTCCCAGTACTTATGCGCCCACCATCACCACGATTCTGGCCCGCCGTTATATTGTGAAGGAAAACAAAAACCTTTATGTTACCGAACTGGGTGAGGCCGTCAACAACATGATGAAAGACGCCTTCCCCTCCATTGTAGATGTGAACTTTACGGCAAATATGGAAACGCTGTTAGATGGCGTGGCAGACGGAAGCGTGAAGTGGAAAACCATTGTGGAGAACTTCTATCCGGACCTGGACGAAGCGGTGAAGAAAGCGGAAAAGGAACTGGAGCAGGTACAGATTGCCGATGAAGTGACAGATGAGGTCTGTGAACTTTGCGGACGGCATATGGTGATTAAATACGGACCGCACGGAAAATTCCTTGCCTGTCCCGGATTCCCGGAATGTAAGAATACGAAGCCTTACTTTGAAAAGATCGGGGTAGCATGCCCTAAGTGCGGCAAGGATGTGGTGCTCAAGAAGACCAAGAAAGGCCGTAAATACTATGGCTGTATCGACAACCCGGAATGTGACTTTATGGTTTGGCAGAAACCTTCAAAGGTGAAGTGCAAAGAGTGTGGCTCGATTATGCTGGAAAAAGGAAACAAATTGGTATGTTCCAATGAAACCTGCGGATATGTCTGTGAGAAACCAAAGGAATAATTTGTTGCCTACACAAATTGATTAAATTTTGTGAATATTTTTCACAATGCCACAAAAAATATTGCAATTTTTTCGATTTAATGATAAGATAAGCATATTCTTTAGGATGAGTGCGTAAGTGTTATATAAAGGAGGCTTATCATGGGTAGTGTTCAGTTATTGGACAAAACGAGAAAAATCGGAAAATTACTTCATAACAACAATTCCAGTAAAGTGGTATTTAATGATATCTGTGAAGTAATGAATGATATTCTGGACTCTAATGTATTGGTCATCAGTAAAAAGGGAAAAGTTCTTGGGGTAGGCAAAGAAGATGGAATCGAATCCATCCATGAGATGATGATTGATGAATCTGTGGGAGGATTTATTGATCCTACTTTGAATGAGCGGTTGCTCAGCGTACTTTCCACCAAAGAAAATGTCAATTTGGAAACATTGGGTTTTGAAAATGTGGATGTGCATAAATTTCAGGCAGTGATCAGCCCCATTGATATTGCAGGAGAGCGTTTGGGAACTCTTTTTATCTACAAATGCAATGAGTCCTATGATATTGACGACATTATTCTGTGCGAATACGGCTCTACGGTAGTGGGACTGGAAATGATGCGTGCGGTAAACGAGGAAAGTGCAGAGGAGACCCGCAAGGTTTCCGTTGTGAAATCCGCGATTTCCACTCTGTCCTTCTCTGAGATGGAAGCCATCACACATATTTTTGATGAATTAAATGGCATGGAGGGAATCCTGGTAGCAAGTAAGATTGCTGACCGTGTGGGAATCACCAGATCCGTCATTGTCAATGCACTTCGTAAGTTTGAAAGTGCAGGAGTGATCGAGTCCCGTTCCTCAGGAATGAAGGGAACCTACATCAAAGTGCTGAATGATGCGGTGTTTGAGGAAATCGAGGAATTAAAGAGACAGAACACAAAATTAAGATAATTTTCACGGACATTACAACAGAAAAGGTTCATGGATGAGGTCGGGCAAAGGGATTTTGTTACAAAATCCCTTTGCCTTTTCTTTTTTATAGGAATTTCTTCCTATAAAGCAAGACTTTTCAGGGATTTGGGGAGTTTCTTCTTTTGTATAAAAACCTTGTGTTTTTTTGCAAATTAATTATAATAAACAGTAGTGTATTTTTAACATTGCCTGTTTATGCCCTGGAAAAGTGGGAAGGAGGAAGATGAATGATCAATAGTAATGCATTTGATTATATTAACGTGCTGGGGAAAGCAGCGGATGCATCCTGGGTAAGAAATGAAGTGATTGGAAACAATATCGCTAATGCAGATACACCTGGCTATAAAAGAGAGGATGTGGATTTTGAATCCGAACTGCAGAAGGCACTGGGAAGTTCCCGTTATACCTCTATGGATAAAAAGGTTGGGAACCTGAAAGTCAGCCAGCTGGAACCCCATACATACAGGGATTATGCCGGATACTCCTATCGATTGGACGGAAATAATGTGGATATTGAGACGGAAAACGTGACACTGGCAGCCAATGAATTGAAATACAACGGTTTGCTGGATTGCGTGAAACAGGAATTCCAGAATCTGCAGGCGGCAATGAAATAAACGGGAGGTTGAAGGATGAGCGTTTTTACATCATTTGATATTAACTCATCAGGAATGACAGCACAGCGTTATCGTATGGATATCATTTCTGAGAATGTGGCAAATGCCAATACAACCAGAACAGAGGATGGCACTCCCTATCGCAGAAAGGTCGTGACATTCCAGGAGAAGGGCAGTCAGACCAATTTCAGCCATGTACTCAACAAGGCAACGGATAAATATTCCGGCACCGGTGTAAAGGTCAGCGGCGTCCATGAGGATATGACCACCGAGATGAATATGGTTTATGATCCTTCCCATCCGGATGCGGACGAGAATGGTTATGTAACCTATCCCAATGTGAATATCATCACAGAGATGACCAACCTGATTGATGCCAGCAGAGGTTATGAGGCCAATGCCACAGCCTTTGAAGCAACCAAATCCGTGGCATTGAAGGGATTGAATCTGATCGAATCATAAACGACAGGTCAGATACTGAAAAAACGGGAGAAAAGGGACAAGTATGAACTTAGGCACAACATTTGACATTAATACATTGCGTAATGTCTCTTCAGAGGCGATTAAATCCGCAGTACAGAATACACAGGCAGCAGTGAAAAATCCGGACGGAGCCACGATGTTTGACTCCATACTGGGGGCGGCCGTGGACAATATCAACACCACCAACAGCTATTTATCCGATGCAGAAAATGCAGAGATCAGCTGGGCTCTGGGGGAGACGGACAATACCCACGATCTTTCCATTGCATTGCAGAAGGCCTCTTCGGTATTCCAGTACACGGTAGCAATCCGTGACAAATTCATGGATGCCTACAAAGAGATTATGCAGATGCAGATTTAACAGGCTAGAGAAAACGAGGAACACTTGCAATGCAGGATAAGCTTCAGGAAATTCTGAATAAGATAAAAGAGTGGTGGGGAAAATTTACCATCAAACAGAAAACCATTATCATTGCCATCGCAGCAGTGGTGGTTCTTGCAATCGTGATTCTGGTCACAGTACTGACCAGACCACAGTATGTATTATTGGCAAATTGTGAGACGACAAAAGAAGCATCAGAGATTACCGCACTTCTGGATTCCAACGACATTACATACACCACATCCACCGATGGATTGCAGATCAAGGTCCTGGCAAAACAGGAATCCCAGGCGAATCTTCTTCTGGGAGCCAATGATATTCTGGCGGCAGGATATGGCATTGACAATGTAACCAGTGGAGGTATTTCCACTACAGAGGCGGATAAACAGAAACGTTATGTGGTTTATCTGGAAAACCAGCTGGAAAACGACATGATCAAAATGTTTTCCGCGGTAAAGAGCGCTCACGTGATGCTCCATCTGCCGGATAATGACGGAACACTGGTCTCCAGAAATGAGCCCTCCTATGCGTGGGTACAGCTGGAATTACAGGATGATTTTACCGCAGAGCAGGCTGCCTATGTTGCAAAGGCAGTTGCCACGGCATTGGGAAACAGCGACACGACACAGATTACCATCATGGATACGGATGCCAATCTTCTGTATTCCGGAGAGGATGATTTCTCTGTAGCAGGCACAGCCAGCTCCCAGATCGGAGTGAAGGAACAGGCAGAGAAACTGGTGCGCAGTAAAGTGACACAGGTGCTGATGGGAACCAATCTGTACAGTGCCATTGAAGTATCCAGTAATCTGGATATTGATTTTGCTGCCTATGATAAGACTTTGCATGAATACTATGCCCCTGACGGAATGACCCAGGGACTTTATGCAGAAGCGCATATTTACCAGTCCGATGCCACCAATGGCGGCGGCGGTGTACCGGGCACGGATTCCAACCAGAACAATGACCGGTCCACTTACATGTATCAGGACTACAGTAATTCCGAATCTTCCACTACGGAAGAAGATTATAAATATGTGCCCAACGAGGTAATCGAAAATACCATCACCAATCCCGGGGTCATCAAGTATGAGAACTCCTCTCTGGCGGCAACTGCCATTTCCTACAACATTGTCAATGAAGATGATGCAAAGAAACAGGGACTTCTGGACGGAATTACCTGGGACGAGTACAAGGCAGCCAACAGTGATCGGACCAAACTGGATGTGGATCCTGATCTTTATGATGTGGTGGCAAATGCCACCGGTATTGATAAAAGCAAGATCACGATCATGGCATATTCTGAAAACTGGTTTATAGATTCTGACGGACTGGGTGTGAGCGCCACGGATGTGGTGCAGATTATCCTGATCTTCGTGATCCTTGCATTGCTTGGCTTCGTCGTTCTCCGCAGCATGCGTGGTGAGAAACAGGAGGAAGAGGAAGAGGAACTTTCTGTGGAAAATCTGTTACAATCCACACCAGAGGAACCTCTGGATGCCATTGAGACAGAAACAAAATCAGAGGTCCGTCTGATTATAGAGAAATTTGTGGATGAAAATCCGGAGGCCGCGGCAAATCTGCTGCGTAACTGGCTGAATGAGGACTGGGGGGCATAAACATGGCAGTAAAGAGTGAAGATCATATCAGTGGCACCCAGAAGGCGGCGATCCTTTTGATTGCCCTCGGACCGGAAAAATCCGCTACCATTTTTAAATATTTAAAAGAAGAAGAAATTGAAGAACTTACCCTGGAGATTGCAAACACCCGCAGCGTTACGCCCCAGGTCAAAGAAGAGATTATCAATGAGTTTTATGAAGTGTGCCTGGCACAGCAATACATTGCGGAAGGCGGTATCAATTACGCGAAGGAACTCCTGGAAAAAGCCCTGGGTGCCGAGAAGGCAATGGATGTTATCGGCAGACTGACTGCTTCCCTGCAGGTAAAACCTTTCGAGTTTGTAAGAAAGACGGATCCTTCACAGCTGCTCAACTTTATTCAGGACGAGCATCCGCAGACCATTGCCCTGATTTTGTCCTACCTATCGCCGGCACAATCCGCTATGGTGCTTTCATCCCTATCCCCGGATCGTCAAGCCGATGTTGTGAAACGTATTGCCATGATGGATCGCACCAGTCCGGATGTGATCAAAGAAGTGGAGCGTATTCTGGAGAGCAAACTGTCCAACCTGGTGAACCAGGATTACTCCATTGTGGGTGGCGTGGACGCTGTAGTAGATATCCTCAACACTGTGGATCGTGGCACAGAGAAACACATTATGGAAACCCTGGAAATCGAGGAGCCGGAGATGGCAGACGAAATCCGCAAAAAGATGTTTGTGTTCGAGGACATCCTGCTTCTGGACGACCGTGCAATTCAGCGCGTACTCAGAGATGTGGACAACGGCGATCTGGCTATGGCATTAAAGGGAGCCAACGAGGAAGTACAGAATGCGATCTTCAACAATATGTCCAAACGTCTGGCGGTTATGATCCGCGAAGATATGGAATTTATGGGTCCTGTCCGTATGAAAGATGTGGAAGAGGCACAGCAGAAGATTGTCAATGTTATCCGTAAATTAGAGGATTCCGCTGAGATCGTAATTTCCAGAGGCGGAGGTGATGAGATCATTGTCTAGTTTACTCAAAGGCGGCTGGGTTGAAGTCAATAGTGAGGAAAAAAGAATTATAGACACCAATGAGTTGGTGAATAAACGGCTGACTGGATTAAGTCAGCCTGTACGCCGTGCGAATCACACAACATTGGGAGAGCCGGATGAAGATGGCTTTGCGGGGGGTGTACAGGCTGAAATTCTCGAGGGGCTTACCGAGGATGGGGAAAGCGGGTCATCTGCGGTAATTCATCAGGAGCCGGTGCCTGCCGGTCCTTCCTTGGAGGATACCCAGAAGCAGGTAGACCAGATGCTTGCAGATGCCAGGGCACAGGTGGATGCAGCCAGACAGGAAGCGGACAATATTCGTGCCCAGGCTCAGACAGATGCTGCAAATATCCGGGAAAATGCCAGACAGGAAGGGGCACAGCAGGGGTATCAGGATGGAATTGCCCAGGCTGACCAGGAAACCAATCAGAGAATGGCGCAGTTAGAACAGAAGGAAAAGGATTTGGAGTCTGCCTACGAAACCAAAATTCAGGAACTGGAACCTCAGTTTATCGACACCTTAACCGGAATTTATGAGCATATTTTCCATGTGGAACTGCAAGGTTATCGCGACATTCTCTCCTATCTGATTACCAATACCATGCGTAAGATCGAAGGAAACAGAAGCTTTTTTATCCATGTTTCGAAAGAGGATTATCCCTTTGTCAGCATGCAGAAAAAACAGATCACAGCATCGGTTGCATCAGGATCATCCGTTGAAGTAGTGGAGGATCTGACACTTTCCAAGAATCAATGTCTGATTGAGACCGAGGATGGCATTTTTGACTGTGGAGTGAGCACACAGCTTACGGAATTGTCGAATCGCCTGAAACTGTTATCGTACGAAAAAGAATAAACTTATGGATGTAACTGTAAATTTTCAAAAATATAAAAATGCGGCAGACGAAAACTACTTTGTCCGGATGGGAAAAGTGGTGAATGTGGTTGGCCTGACGATTGAATCGGCAGGCCCGGATGCCAAGCTGGGAGATCTATGCATGATCAGACCCAGCACCGGAGATCAGCCACCGGCCATGGCAGAGGTGGTGGGCTTCAGAGACGGTCGGACGCTGCTGATGCCCTATGGCATTGTCACGGGAATTGGTGCCGGAAGCATTGTGGTCAATACCGGAGAACCTCTGATGGTACATGCAGGAGAGGAACTGCTGGGACAGACACTGGATGGATTGGGCAGATTCCCTGACGGAAGCGTACTGGAAGGCGGAGCCAAATATTCTGTGGATGCACAGCCGCCCGATCCTATGAGCAGGGAGATCATTGACGAGATTCTTCCCCTGGGGGTGCGTGCGGTTGATGGTCTGATTACGGTGGGAAAAGGACAGCGTATCGGCATTTTTGCCGGTTCCGGCGTGGGAAAATCTACCCTGATGGGTATGTTTGCCCGCAACACCAAAGCAGATATCAATGTAATTGCACTGATCGGAGAGCGAGGCAGAGAGGTGCGGGAATTTATTGAGCGTGACTTGGGACCGGAAGGCATGAAACGTTCTGTTGCGGTGGTTGCAACCTCAGATAAACCGGCACTGGAACGTAAAAAGGCAGCGATGACAGCAACTGCGATCGCAGAATACTTCCGGGATCAGGGGAAAGATGTCCTTCTGATGATGGATTCCCTGACCCGTTTTTCCATGGCACAGAGGGAAATCGGCCTTGCCAGTGGAGAGCCCCCTGTATCCAGAGGGTATCCACCCAGCGTTTATGCAGAGATGCCGAAACTTTTGGAGCGCGCCGGAAGAGCCGCGAAAGGTTCCATTACCGGACTTTACACCGTACTGGTGGATGGTGACGACTTCAATGAACCTATCACTGATACAGCCCGCAGCATTCTGGACGGACATATTGTGCTGAGCCGTAAGCTGGGACATAAAAATCATTACCCGGCTATTGATGTGCTGGCAAGTATCTCCCGTTGTATGAGTGCTATTGCCACAAAAGAGCATAAGGCCTGTGCCGGAAAGCTAAGAAATGTGCTGGCCACCTACAATGAAGCAGAAGATTTGATCAATATCGGAGCCTACAAGCGAGGATCCAATCCAAATATCGACTATGCAATGGAAAAAATCGATGCAGTCAATGGGTTTCTGTGCCAGGATGTGGACGAAAAAATGGATTTTGAAGAGACACTGGAGCGATTAAAAGCACTGTTTGGAGAACAGTAATGGCAAAATTTGTCTACCGGATGCAAAGCATTCTGGATGTAAAACTGAAGATGGAAGAACAGGCGCGGCAGGCATTTGCAACAGCTAAAATCAAGTTGGATGAGGAGCAGGCAAAACTGGAACAGCTGCAGAAACGTAAAGCAGGGTATGAGCAGCGTGCAAAGGAACTGCTTCTTCAGAAACTGGATTTTCTTGAGATTGAGGCGAACCATAATGCCATTGACCGCATGGATGAATTTATCGCCCTGCAGAGACAGCATGTGGAACGGGCCCGGGAACAATTGGAGGAAGCCCAGGAGGCTCTGGCCCAGGTACGAATGGAACGCAAAGCCCAGGAGATTCTGAAAGAAAAGGCCTTTGAGGAGTTTAAACAGGAACTGAACCGGGCAGAAAGCAAGGAAATTGATGAGCTTACCAGCTATACCCATGGAAGGAAAGCTCTGGCTCGTTAGGACAGGAGAGTTATTTTGGCAGATAGCAAACAGAAATCACAGCCTCAGGCACTGGAGGAGAATTATTCTCCCGCAGATGAAAAGAAACGGCTGAAGGAAGAAAAAAAGAAATTAAAACAGGAGCAGAAGTCTCAGAAAAAAGAGGCGAAACAGCGGGCAAAGGAAATCGAGGCCCAGGAAGACCAGATTTATGAGGATGAGGGAACCAGTGGCGGCGGAGCCTCTGTGTTTTTCATCACCCTTTTCATTGTGCTGATCTGGATCGCTATTTTGGCTCTGGTAATAAAACTGGACATCGGCGGTGTGGGAACCAACATATTCAGCCCGATGCTCAAGGATGTTCCGATTCTCAATAAGATCCTTCCTGCAACACAGGAGGCAACCTATGATCCTGATACCGGGGAAAGCTATAGTGGTTATCAGTCGCTGGATGAAGCCGTGGCACAGATCCGAAGACTGGAACAGCAGCTGGATCAGGAACAGCAGTCCAGACAATCCGATAAAGAACAGATTGAGGCGCTGCAGGCAGAAGTAGAACGTTTAAAGACCTTTGAAGATAATCAGGTGGAATTCCAGCGGATCAAAGAGGAATTCTATAATGAGGTGATCTATGCAGACCAGGGCCCGGGGGCAGAGGAGTACAAGAAGTATTACGAGTCCATCGATCCTGCAACCGCCGAAACCCTGTACAAACAGGTAGTAACCCAGTTACAGGCAGATCAGGAGGTGCAGGATTACGCATCTGCCTACGCCAGCATGAAACCCAAAGAGGCTGCAGCAATTTTTGAAGCTATGACAGATGACCTGGATCTGGCAGCAAAAATACTGGGCGCCATGAGCGACGATGACCGGGGGAAAATCCTGGGAGCAATGGATTCCACGGTGGCTGCACGAATCACAAAAATCATGAATCCCAACTAATATTTCCGGGTGATATGACCGATATATAAAAGGAGTACCTTGACAACTTAAGAGAGGAGGAAAGCAAATGACAACAACACCTGTAATCAACACAGGAGGTCTGATGCCTGCCCAGGAAGTGAAAGCCACATCCGTTCCGGATCATACCAAAAGTTTTTCCGATGTGTTTAAACAATCTGCAACGGGAAATGCGGGACAGATGACGAAGACGGACAATCTGCCGGGTACCACCAGGACAGATAACACCACTTCTGGCGGAAAAACAGAAAAATCCGGCTCAAACATCCAGAGCAGACAGGCAGCCAAAGCAAAAAACCAGACGGCAAAAGCAAAAGACAGCAAAGCCGTAGGGGACAACCAGCAGACCCAGGATGACACCTTAAGTCCGGAGGAGACAGAACAGGCAATGGAAGTTCTGGCACAAACCGCAGCGACAGTGGTAGATAAATTGGCAGAACTTTTCCAGATCACACCGGAAGAGGTAAGCGACACCATGGAAATGCTGGGAATGAATGATGTGGATTTGTTTGATGCAGCAAGCTTCCAGAATTTGTTTGCAACCCTTGCCCAGGATCCGGAGGGAAGTTTCCTACTCATGGGAGACGAACTGGCAGACAGTTTTAACGAACTGTGGAATCAGGTATCCCAGATGTTTGAAGAAGCCGGTGTGGCAAACGGATGGAGTGCAGAACAGCTCCAGGGCCTGTTGGACAGCCAGATGGCAGAGACACCTGCGGAAAATGTGATTCCCACAGTAGCAGAGAAAATCGCCCCGGAGGAAACCCCGAAGGATACTTCTTACACCGTAACATTCATGCAGGATGGCAAAGAAGTCACCTACGACATGACCAAAGATGGCGAGAGTGGCGTGGCAGTGGCAGATGGCATGACAGAAACTGAAGTTCCCCAGAATGTACAGCCCCAGAGGCAGGACACCAATGGACAGCATAGGGAAAATACCCAGCAGACAGAAAAGGGAGCGGAACTGGTACAGGAATTTCAGCCGAACCAGGTCAACACAACCGGAGAACAGCTTTTTGCACAGAGCATCAGCAGTTATTCCCAGGTAGACACCCAGAGCATCATGGATCAGATTATGGATTACATGAAGATTGACAACTCTGAGGCATTTACCAAACTGGAAATGCAGTTACATCCCGAAACCATGGGAAGATTAGTGATTCAGATCACATCCCACAACGGAGAACTCACTGCACAGATTACCACACAGAATGAGGCAGTACGCGCCGCACTGGAATCCCAGCTTGTAAGTTTGAAAGAAAACTTAAACGACCAGGGACTGAAAGTGGAAAACGTACAGGTAACGGTAGAATCCCATGCCTTTGAACAAAGCTATGAGGGAGAGAGACAAAGCGAAAACGGCGAAGCCTTTGCAAATCGTCCCAGAACTCACCGGATCCGGCTGGATGACATCAACCTGGAGGACGAGGAACTGACAGACGAGGAGCGCATGGTAGCCGAACTCATGGCAGACCGTGGAGGCACACTGGACTATACCGTATAAGAAAAAAAGAAAGGAGAACAGCGCATGAGCTTAGTAGCACCCGTAAAAGACGGAAAAGTTCAAAACACATCCTCCGCATCCAGCCTTGCAAACAAGACCCAGGCGGCCAATGGAAACAATGCGGATAAAGATACCTTTTTACAGATGCTGGTAGCGGAGATGAAATACCAGGATCCTTTGCAGCCCACCTCCAACACCGAATGGGTCAGCCAGTATGCAACTTTCTCAGAACTGGAACAGATGCAGAATATGGCAGAATCCGCAGAGGCATCCAGAGCCAACGATCTGGTAGGAAAGACCGTAATCATGAAAGTCAAGGACGGTTCCGGCGATACCACACAGATACAGGGACGTGTGGATTATGTAGTTTATGAAGGCAAGGATGCTTATCTTTCCATCGATGAATCCTTATATTCCATCAGTGATTTATACATGACTGTGGATGATACCTATCTGGATGCTTACGACAAGGGACTGGAATTTGCAGATCGTCTGAAAAAGCTTCCTGATGTGGATGACATTACCTTACGGGATAAGGATGAGATCGAATATCTGCATAAGATGTACTATGATGACATGAATGATTATCAGAAATCCTTTGTGACAAGTGATTACAAGAAACTGTTGGACAAGTATTACGAACAGTTACAGAATGTCATTGCAGCAGCCAAAGAGAACGAAGGAACAGAAGGAGCAGAAGGCACAGACAAGGACAAAAAGGATGAAGTTTCTGAAAATACCCTTGATGAGCTGACCAAAGATTCCGAAGAGGTATAAACCCATGAAAATTCAAAATGGACAGTACCCTTCCATAAACCAGCTGCAGGATGAATATTTTGGGAAAGGCAGAGGAACGGCCGGAAAGATCAATACAGGAATATCCTTTCAGGAAATTCTGGATCAGAAGACCGGAGTAGAGGTTAAATTTTCCAAGCATGCAAGTAACCGACTGGCAGACAGGAACATCAGCTTAAGTGGTGACCAGATGCAACGCTTAAACGAAGGAACCCGCAAGGCACAGGCAAAGGGAATTCAGGAAAGCCTGGTACTGGTGGATGAGATCGCTTTTATCGTAAATGTTCCCAATAATACCGTCATCACTGCAATGGATCAGGAAGAGACCAACGAAAATGTTTTTACCAATATTGATGGAGCCGTAATTATGTAGCCGGACCTTTTCAGGAGGCAGACATCCCAGACTGACAGAAGGGATGAGACGGTTCCACCGAAAGATAATCAGGAGGAAACGAGAACTATGATGAGATCACTTTATTCTGGTGTGGCAGGTCTTAAAACACACCAGACCAAGATGGATGTTATCGGTAACAATATTGCCAACGTAAACACCGTATCTTACAAGTCACAATCTGTGACCTTTAATACCTTATTATACCAGACCACACAGGCCGCTACCGGTGCAAATGCACAGACAGGCCTTGGTGGTAAAAACGCAAAACAGATCGGTCTCGGATCTAAAACCGGTGCCATCTCCACACAGATCGACACCGCAGGATCTGCGCAGACCACCAATAACCCCTTCGATATTATGATTACCGGTGATTCCTTCTTCATCGTAAACAACGGAACCAGCAACTACTTTACCCGTGATGGTTCCTTCTATGTGGATGGTGCAGGAAACCTGTGTATGTCCTCCACCGGTTACAATGTCATGGGATGGCAGGTAGATGACGAAACCCAGACCATCCGTCAGGACAGAGTCTCCGCTCTTAAGATTATGGATGCTTCCAAGATGACCTACGAGGCAGAGGCAACCACCCAGGGATATATTTCCGGTATTGTGGATGCCAACGATTCCAACATCAACTCCACCGCCGGTAAGGTCATCAGCATGTTAATTTACGATAACCTGGGTTATCAGTATTCTGCTAAGTTTACCATGCATGCCACCAGTAATAAGAGTCAGTATTATATGACATTAGAGGATGTATTGGATGCCAATGGAAATTCTATTTCTTCTACTTATAATAAAGACATTCATGATTTGGTAAAATGGGGCGGCAACATGACGGTGAGTACCAATGATACCGTATCCATCAGCAGTCAGGCACAGAAATATGATGGACAAGGCACGATCAACATGAAAGATCCTACTGCAAAAGGTGGTCCCTATACCTTAGCAACGATTGCAGGTGCGGGTGGTGGCGACATCACAACAATTCCGCCTACAGTTACAGCGACTGATCCTTTGACCGGATATAAGATTACAGCAGCTGCAATTGCAGCAGATAAAAAAGCAGCAACGAAAAATGGTCTGTACGAGATGCTTAAAAATGCCTACGGCATGGATGATGACACCATTGATACAATCAGTTCCATGAATCTTGATTTAAAAACGGGTGAGATTACCATTACGCAGAAGAATGTAAAGAATTCCGTTGTGGTCAACTACGATGAAGGAACCGGTACATTTAAAAGTGTAGGGGATGGTAATACGGAAGGAAATACTACGGTGTTAGACTTTGATACAGATACCATGAAAGCTTTCTCTGATGTCACCGTAGACTTCACCCCTTCCCGTCAGGCGAACAACAACAAAGCGGCAACCATTTCTGCCACCAACGGTAATACGGATGGCAACTATGCCGGACGGAAACTGGGAGATATGTCCGGTGTCACCATCGGACAGGATGGTAAGATTTACGCAACCTACGACAATGGCTGTTCCAGACTGCTTGGACAGATTGCCGTTGCAAACTTTGCCAATGCTTCCGGTCTTTCCTTAGAGGGAGATAACCTCTATGCAGAGACCCAGAACTCCGGCGCTTTCGATGGCGTAGGTTCTGATATTACCGGTAACGGCGGTTACATGACCACCGGAGAACTGGAAATGTCCAACGTGGATTTGTCCAGTGAGTTTACCGAAATGATCACCACCCAGCGTGGATTCCAGGCGAACAGCCGTATCATCACTGTTTCCGATACCATGTTGGAAGAGCTTACCAATCTGAAACGATAATTGGGATGATTCAAAATAGTATACATAGAAAAACAGAGACGAAGGAAGTCCGAAGGGGTTCGGGCTTTCTTTGTTCTTGCTGTCTATAAAGCACAAAACGGAAAGGGGAAAAGGGACAAAATGATTGAGGTGACCAAGCTGAACGAGGATAAAATTATGATCAATGCAGATCTGATTGAAATCGTCGAAGAAACGCCGGATACGGTGATTACGCTCACAACAGGGCGAAAAATAATTGTAAAAGAAAGTAGACAGGATGTCAAAAATCTAGTAAAATCATATAGAAAGAATATTTTTGCAGAATAATTGCAGAAGAATCAGGTGAAATAGATGGATATTGCAACATTAATAGGCCTTGTAGGTGGAATTGCTCTGGTCGTGATTTCCATGATTATAGCCGGTGGTGTAGCGGTAATACCAAGATACATCGATCCGGCCTCCATGATGATCACATTTGGTGGTGCATTAATGGCGATGATTGCCTCCACATCGATTAAGAACTTTGTGGGTGGCTTGAAATCTTTTACTTTGGCACTGAAACAACCGGAGATGGAAATGGCTCAAATGATTCAGAAGATCATTGAACTGTCCAATGTGGCACGTAAGGAAGGCCTTCTTTCTCTGGAGGAGGCAGCAGGAAATATCGAGGATGATTTCCTAAAAAAAGGAATTCTACTGATCGTAGACGGCACGGATCCGGAACTGGTACGGGCGATTATGGAAACAGAGCTGTCCTGTATTCAGGATAGACATTCCACAAACATACATTTTTGGGAAGATTTTGCAACGATGGGACCTGCCTGGGGTATGATTGGTACTCTGATAGGTCTTATTAACATGCTCCAGGATATGAGTGATCCGGATGCTCTGGGTCCTAACATGGCTGTGGCACTGGTTACCACGTTCTATGGTTCCTTACTTGCAAACTGGTTTTGTACTCCTGTTGCTCAGAAATTAAAGAAAAATGATGAGGCCGAATTCCGAATGAAGGAGATTATTATTGAAGGACTTCTTTCGATTCAGGCAGGAGAGAATCCTCGTGTTATTGAGGAGAAACTGAAATCCTTCTTGGCTCCCGGCGATCGTACGAACGCTGCGTCTGCTGAGGGAGGTGAAGAGTAATTGGCAAAGAAAAGACCGGAAGAACCACCTAAGGGAGCGCCTGCCTGGCAGTGTACTTTTGGCGATCTGATGAACCTGTTACTTTGTTTCTTCGTCATGCTTTATGCCATGTCTTCCATTGATGAGGAAAAATTCGAACTGATTGCGGCATCCTTTAACCAAAGCTTCAGCATTTTCAGTGCAGGAGCGACAGCAATCGGTGATGGAGTGCTGATCAGCAATGGTGTGAGCCAGTTAAACGAACTGGACCAGTACATCAACAGTACCGGCAAATCAGACGAGGGTGAAGTGGACGAGAATCTGGATAAGGATAAAGACAAGGATGCCGATGCGGAGAGTGCTATGGATACCATAGAGGAAGCCGGCTTACAGGAGTCCGAACAGATGGCGGAAAATGTCCAGGAGGCTGTGAATGAAAAGGATCTCAATGGAGACATTGATGTGGATTTCACGGCGCAGTATGTGGAATTAACCTTGAAGGGATCTTTGCTCTTTGATTCGGGAAGCGCAGTATTGAAAGCAGATGTCTACCCGATTCTGGATCAGGTAGGTGTGATACTGGAACGTTATGCAGATGGAACCATTGAAATCGAAGGACACACAGACAATGTACCCATGAGCAGTGCGCGGTATGCAAACAATAACGAGCTTTCTGATGCCAGAGCACTCTCTGTATTTGATTACCTGGTGGCACACACTGCGTTGAACCCTGCTGATATCAAACACTCAGGAAGAGGAGAATACGTGCCAGTGGCCGATAACTCTACGGAGGAAGGCAGAGCAAAAAACCGACGGGTTGAAATCCGAATTTATAATTCCTACAGTTCTTATTAAAGAAACAGGTTAAAGAAACAGGAAGAAAAGGATAAACAAAAGCAATGAAAAGAAATCTCTTATCTATTTTAATACTGGCATTGTTGATTGTGAATATTGCGCTGACGGCAATCATGATGTTTACCTTTAACAGCACTTTTTCCAAGACAGCTGCGTTAGTCAATGATATTGCGGGAGTGCTTGATCTGGAAGTGAACGGACCGGTCACCAATTATGACGGTTCCTCCGGAGAGGTGTCCTTGGCGGATACCGTTACTTATGATCTGCCGGATTCCATGACGATTCCTCTGGCAGTGGGAGAAGACGGAAAGGAACATTATGCCATGGTTTCCGTGTCCCTCAGCATGGACAGCAGCAATGCCGATTTTAAAAGCTATAAGCTGGAGGGCGTTTCAGAACGGAAAAGCCTGATTCAAAGTGAAATTACCGAGGTGTTCGGAGAATATACTCTGGATGAAGCCAGAGCAGATACCGAAGGACTGAAAAAAGAAATATTACAAAGACTGCAGCAGCTGTTTGGCTCCAATTTCATTTATAAGGTATCCTTTAGTGAAATTGTTTGGCAGTAAACAGGGAGGTGGACTTCCGTGGGAGAGGTTTTATCCCAAAGTGAAATTGATAACCTGCTAGCGGCCTTAAGCACCGGCGAATTAGATGTCGATGATATGGCGGATAAAGGCGATAAACAAATCAAGAATTACGATTTCAACCGCCCGACCAAATTCTCCAAAGAACACTTAAGAACGTTAGAGATTATATATGAGCATTACGGAAGATTACTTTCTACAAACCTTTCCGTATATTTGCGTAAAAACGTACAAATCAATGTAGCAAGTTCCGAGACGGTAACCTTTTCTGAGTTTACCAATGCACTGGTTAATCCGGTTATTCTCGGTATTGTAAACTTCCAGCCATTGTCAGGTTCCATTATTATCGAGGTGGCAACCAATCTTGGCTTTGCGATCATCGATCGGATGCTGGGAGGAAATGGAGATCCCTTGGAAAAAAATCGTGATTTCACGGAGATAGAAATGACGATCATTGAACGCATTGTAGTGCTTTGCATGCAGATGATGCGAGATCCATGGAAAAACGTGGTGGATATCAATCCGGTAATGGAACGAATTGAAACGAATCCACAGTTTGCACAGGTGATATCACCCAGTGATATGATTGCCATCGTTACCCTGAATGTGAAAATCGGTGATACCGAAGGGTTTATGAATATCTGCCTTCCTTATTTTACGTTGGAAAGCGTCATGGATAAGCTCAATACCAAGTACTGGTTCTCAACGGTACAGGAGAGCAATGATGCTGACTACACCACTGCAATTGAGGCGATGATCAAGCGTGTGGATGTTCCTGTGAAGGCCATTCTGGGCAAGGCGGAAATTTCGGTCAGCGATTTCATGGGATTACAGGTTGGTGATGTGATTCGACTGGGCACTCGTGTGGACAGCGAATTGGAAGTATATGTAGGAAATATCAAGAAATTTACAGCGGTGCCCGGTGCCAGCAAGGAAAATTATGCAGTACGGGTGACCAGCATAATCAGAGAGGAGGAGTAAGTACATGGATAGTGGAATGTTATCCCAGGACGAAATAAATGCACTTTTGAGTGGGATGGACTTATCTTCCAATTCCGGCAGCGGTTCGGCATCCGGTGATTCGGCATCTGCCGATTCTGGAGATCAGCTGACTGATGTGGAAAAGGACGCTATCGGTGAAGTAGCCAACATCAGTATGGGCTCCTCTGCCACAACACTGTATTCACTCGTTAATCAGAAAGTAAATATTACCACTCCAGTGGTAACGATTGCAAATTGGGACAGTGTTCTTGCAGAATATGAAAGACCTTGTGTCTTCATTCAAATTAAGTATACGGCAGGACTGGACGGCACTAACATTCTGGTTCTGAAGGAGCATGATGTAAAAGTTATCACAGATCTGATGATGGGTGGTGACGGAACAAATACAGACGGAGACTTAGGGGAATTACATTTAAGTGCCATATCTGAAGCAATGAATCAGATGATGGGGGCTGCGGCCACTTCCCTTTCCACAATGCTGGGAAAGAAAATTGATATCAGCCCGCCGGAAGCAAGTCTGATTGATTTCACGCAGTTTAAGAAACCGGAAGACATTGCAGAATTCCTCACAGGCAATTTCGTGCGGATTGCGTTCCGGATGCAGATCGGTGATGATCTGGTGGATTCCATGATTATGCAATTATATCCGATTAAGTTTGCAAAATCATTGTATGATACTTTTATTGGCAGCCAGACGGGAGAACCTGAACCCGCGCCTGCGCCGGAACCGACACCGACACCTGAACCCACACCTGAACCCACACCGATGCCCCAGGCGGGTATGAACCAACAGGGAATGCCTCAGACAGG
>CAKRTZ010000025.1 GCA_934402515.1 uncultured Lachnospiraceae bacterium | reverse complement strand
CGTCTGCCACCCATACGGTTTACAATATTCTCATCGGGAACATCCACATTGATTGCATAGTCGATTTTGTCACCCAGATCACGAAGGGCTTTATCTAACACTTCTGCCTGGGGAATGGTACGCGGGAAACCATCCAGTACATAGCCGTTTGCACAATCGGGCTGTGCCACACGATCCAATAAAATCTTTACAGTCAGTTCATCGGGAACCAGTTTTCCCTGATCCATGTATTTCTTTGCTTCTTTGCCAAGTTCTGTGCCATTTTTGATATTGGCTCTGAAAATATCACCTGTGGATATATGAGGGATCGCATATTTTTCAGCGATCATTTTAGCCTGTGTTCCTTTTCCTGCACCAGGTGCGCCTAACATGATAATCTTCATAGAAGTCCTCCATTATTTTATGTTTTATGTTCTAACGGTCACTGTGACCTTTATGTTCTGCTTTAAAAATTTCCCTATAATCGAAAAAAGGCATGCCACAGACATGGCGATTCCCATGTCCGCAGCTGCTTTCTTATTAGTCATTCAGGAATCCCTTATAATTGCGAACAAGCATCTGAGATTCAATCTGTTTCATTGTCTCAAGCAATACGCTTACGATAATGATCAGGCTGGTGCCTCCGAAGGAAACACTGGCGCCGAAGATTCCATTGAAGAAGTAAGGCAGGATACCTACAATGGTCAGACCTACCGCACCAATAAAGATGATGTAGTTCAAGATCTTTGTCAGATAATCGCTGGTAGGTTTTCCAGGACGGATGCCCGGGATGAAACCACCCTGTTTCTTCATGTTCTCAGCTACTTCCAGGGGATTAAAGGTAATGGATGTATAGAAGTAAGCAAAAAAGATTACTAATACAATGTATACCACCAATCCGATGGAGTATACCGGTTCGCTTGGTTTACACCAGTTACCGGAATTCAAAAATCTTAAAATCTGAGCCCATACGCCGGTTCCCTGATAGCCCACCAGTGTACTGATGATCACAGGAAACTGCATGATAGACTGTGCAAAGATGATTGGAATCACACCTGCGGTGTTAATCTTTAACGGAATATTGGTGGTCTGGCCACCTACCATTTTTCTTCCCTGCACCTTTTTCGCATACTGTACCGGAATCTTGCGGACACCGCCGTTTAATAAAACGACCAAGGCAACCATTCCTACAATAATCGCTGCGATGATTACAACTGCTACTACAGCGGTTGCAATCTTTTTGCCATAAACAAACTGTTGCAGCAGGCTGACAATATCCTGCGGCATGCGGGAGATAATGTTAATGGTAAGTACGATGGAAATACCATTGCCCACTCCCTTGTCAGTGATACGCTCACCAATCCACATCAGGAATGCGCTGCCGGCAGTCAATGCTGCGATGACGGTGATCACATTCAGTGCATTGAACTGTCCCAGTAATCCCTGCCGTCCAAATCCGATTGCCATAGCTCCGGATTCAATCAATGCAAGAGCAATGGTGACATATCTTGTGATGGACGCAATTTTCTTTCTTCCATCTTCTCCATCACGCTGCATCTCCTCGAGTTTCGGAATTGCGATGGTCAGGAGCTGCATAATAATGGAAGATGTAATGTAAGGAGTAATGTTTAATGCCAGGATGGACATGTTTAAAAATGATCCACCCGTAAAAGCATCGAAGAAATTAAATGCATCACCGGTTTGCTGGGCAAACCACCGTGCAAAATAACCACGGTCGACGCCCGGCACCGGAAGCTGTGATCCGATACGGATCACAACTAACATCATGAATGTAAAGAATAATTTTTTTCTTATATCTTTGACCTTGAATGCATTTTTCAGTGTTGTAAACATTACATCACCTCAGCAGTTCCACCAAGAGCCTCAATTTTTTCTTTTGCAGATGCACTGTATGCACTTACTTTTACATTGAGTTTCTTAGTTAATTCTCCGTTTCCAAGAATCTTAACGCCATCTCTCGGATTCTTAACGACTCCGCTTTCTACCAGTGCATTTACATCAACGGTCGCACCGTCCTCAAAACGCTCTAAATCGCTTACATTGATTGCAACGATCTCAAGACGATTCATGTTCTTGAAGCCTCTCTTAGGAAGTCTTCTGTATAAAGGCATCTGACCGCCTTCAAAGCCCGGTCTGGGAGCTCCGGAACGAGCCTTCTGACCTTTATGTCCCTTACCGGCTGTCTTACCGTTTCCTGAACCGTGTCCACGACCTCTTCTAAAATTATCACTATGCTTGGAACCTTCTGCAGGTCTTAAATTTGATAATTCCATTCTGTGACACCTCCTTATCTAATTCGATTTATGCTTCTACTTTTACTAAATGATTTACACGCTGGATCATACCCTTGGTAGCTGCGTTATCAGGCAGTTCAACGGTCTGATGTAACTTCTTTAAGCCCATAGCTTCGATGGTTGCACGCTGCTTCGGAATCGCTCCGATAGGGGATTTTACCAATGTGATTTTTAAAGTCTTGTCTGCCATGATTTTTCTCCTTTCTATTAAGCAGTAACCTCAGCAACGGTCTTACCGCGCTTAGCAGCTACTTCTTCAGGAGTTTTCAGCTGGCTTAAACCTGCGATGGTTGCCAGAACGACGTTCTGCTTGTTGTTGGAGCCTAAGCATTTGGTACGAACATTCTTAATACCAGCTAACTCACATACGTTACGAGCAGGACCTCCTGCGATGATACCAGTACCTTCCGGAGCCTTCTTTAACAGAACGGAAGCAGAACCGAATTTGCCCAGGAAATCATGTGTGATACTCTTGTTCTCATCAAGTGCAACGGAAATCATGTTTTTAATGGCATCCTCTTTACCCTTGCGAATTGCCTCAGGGATCTCGGTAGCTTTACCAAGGCCGGCGCCTACATGACCGTTCTGGTCACCGACTACAACCAAGGCGGTGAAACGCATGTTACGACCACCCTTTACAACCTTTGTTACGCGCTTGATGGAAACAACTTTTTCAGTTAATTCCATTTGACTTGCGTCAATGATAGTACGTTTCATTTATGTGTCTCCCTTCCTAGAATTGTAAGCCAGCTTCTCTGGCTGCATCAGCCAAAGCTGCGACCTTACCCTGGTATATGAAACCGCCTCTGTCGAAGACAACTTCTGTAATACCTTTTTCCAATGCTCTCTTAGCGATTACAGTTCCAACATATGCTGCTGCGTCTACGGTATCCGTATTCTCTAACTCAGCTTTTGCCTCTTTCTCAAGAGTGGAAGCTGCGACTAAAGTCTTTCCAACTGTATCGTCAATAATTTGAGCATACATATGATTATTACTTCTGAACACAGCAAGACGCGGTCTCTCAGCAGTGCCGCTAATATGGTTACGCAGTCTGTAGTGTTTCTTTTCACGAATTTTCTGTCTGGATTCTTTATTAACCATTTTTACACTCTCCTTATCTATTATTTCTTACCAGTCTTACCAACTTTACGTCTGATTGTCTCATCAGCATACTTGATTCCCTTGCCCTTATAAGGCTCAGGTCTTCTCTTGTCTCTGATTTCAGCTGCGAATTGGCCAACTTTTTCTTTATCGATACCTTTTACGATGATGATGTTCTGACCATCTAAAACAGTCTCGATGCCTTCCGGATCTTCCATCTCAACGGGATGAGAATATCCTAAAGATAAGGTTAATTTTTTGCCGGATTTTGCTGCTCTGTAACCAACACCGTTTACCTCTAACTTCTTCTCAAAGCCCTCGGTAACGCCGACTACCATGTTGTGAATCAGAGTTCTGGTCAGACCGTGTAAAGACTTCATTTTCTTTAAGTCGTTGGGTCTGGAAACGAGAACCTCTGCTCCCTCTACCTTGATCTCCATCTCTGCGGGTAATACTCTCTCAAGAGTTCCCTTAGGTCCCTTAACGGTAACCTTGTTATTTTCTGCAACACTCACTGTTACACCAGCGGGAATTGCGATTGGCATTCTACCTATTCTGGACATGCCCGTACCTCCTATAATAAAAACTTCTGTTTACGATTACCAAACGAATGCAAGAACCTCTCCGCCTACGCCAAGCTCTCTTGCCTTCTTATCAGTGATCACACCGCTGTTGGTGGAAATAATTGCGATACCCAGTCCACCAAGAACTCTCGGCAGCTCTTCTTTGTTTGCATAAACACGAAGACCCGGTTTGGAGATTCTCTTGATTCCGGAAATGATCTTGTCGTTCTTGTCTGCGCCGTATTTCAGGGTGATGTGAATGGTCTTGCCTGCGCCTTCCTCAATCACATCGTATTTCTTAATGTATCCTTCTTCTAACAGGATCTCAGCGATAGCTAATTTCATTTTAGAAGCGGGAACATCTACTGTATCATGTTTTGCAGTGTTTGCATTACGAATTCTTGTAAGCATATCTGCAATCGGATCGCTCATTGTCATGATTGTTTACCTCCTACCAGCTTGCTTTCTTCACGCCAGGGATCTGGCCTTTGTATGCTAATTCACGGAAGCAAATTCTGCAGATTCCGTATTTTCTTAAATATGCATGCGGACGACCACAAATTCTGCAACGATTGTACTCTCTGGTGGAGAATTTGGGGTTACGCTGCTGCTTAATCTTCATTGCTGTCTTAGCCATGAATCAATTCCTCCTATTTCTCAAACGGCATATTGAATAATCTCAATAATTCACGAGCTTCTTCATCAGTCTTTGCTGTTGTAACAAAGATGATGTCCATACCTCTTACTTTATCAACCTTATCATATTCGATTTCAGGGAAGATAAGCTGCTCTTTGATACCAAGAGAATAGTTACCTCTTCCGTCGAAGGAATTGGCACTCACACCTCTGAAGTCACGCACACGAGGTAATGCCAGGTTTACAAGACGATCCAGGAACTCATACATCTTGTCACCGCGAAGGGTTACCTTACATCCGATGGGCATGCCCTCACGAATCTTAAAGTTTGCAACTGCCTTTTTTGCTTTGGTAATAACTGCTTTCTGTCCGGAAATAGTTTCCATATCGCTGACAGCAGCCTCTAAGATTTTTGCATTTTCCTTTGCTTCACCAACGCCCATGTTGATAACGATCTTGTCAAGCTTGGGAACCTGCATAATATTTTTATAACCAAATTTCTTGGTCATTGCTTCTACGATTTCTGTTTTATACTGCTCTTTCAATCTAGCGCTCACGCTTTTTGGCCTCCTTCCTTAGAATTAGTCGATAACCTCACCGGTAGATTTTGCAAAACGAACTTTCTTGCCGTTCTCTTCCTTGAAGCCAACTTTGGTGGCTTTTCCCTTGTAAACAAGCATTACATTGGAAATATCCATAGCAGCTTCTTTCTGAACGATACCACCATTGGGGTTAGCCTGGGAGGGTTTTGCATGTTTGGTAATCATGTTGATTCCCTCTACAACGACTTTCTGATTTTTCATATCTACAGAAACAACTTTGCCTTCTTTACCATTGTCTTTGCCGGTGATTACTTTAACAGTGTCACCTTTTTTAATTTTGTTCATTGACATAGCGGCTACCTCCTACAATACTTCGGGAGCCAGGGAAACAATCTTCATAAACTGTTTCTCACGCAGCTCTCTTGCTACCGGCCCAAAAATACGGGTTCCTCTCGGAGTCTTATCCTCTTTGATAATAACAGCAGCATTTTCGTCAAATTTGATGTAAGAACCGTCTTTACGACGAGCGCCTTTTACGGAACGCACAACTACGGCCTTCACAACGTCACCTTTTTTTACAACTCCGCCGGGTGTTGCATCTTTGACCGAAGCAACAATCACATCGCCGATGTTTGCATATCTTCTTGTTGAACCGCCCATAACACGAATGCAAAGTAACTCTTTCGCGCCGGTGTTATCAGCAACCTTCAATCTGGTTTCCTGTTGAACCATGGCTCATTCTCCTTCCAAATATTATCAGTGTATTATTTTGCTTTCTCAACGATCTCAACCAGTCTCCATCTCTTATCTTTAGATAAGGGTCTGGTCTCCATAACTTTAACTACATCACCGATGTTGCACTCGTTATTCTCGTCATGAGCTTTCAGCTTGTAGGTCTCTTTCACGATCTTCTTGTACAGAGGATGTTTTACGTGGTCTTCGATTGCAACGACGATTGTTTTATCCATTTTGTTGCTGACAACTTTGCCAGTACGTGTTTTTCTAAGATTTCTTTCTTCCACGACTTATTAGTCTCCTTTCTGAAATTCCTTGTCGTCCTCGATTAGTTCTCTTTGGACTTCTCAGTGATTACAGTCTGAATACGAGCGATGTTCTTGCGAACCTCTTTGATTCTTGCTGTATTGTCTAACTGGTTAGTTGCATTCTGGAATCTCAAATTGAAAAGCTCTTTTTTAGCAGCTACTAAGTCTTCTGCTAATTCAGCTGCTGATTTATTCTTTAACTCTGCGACATACTGATTAGTTTTCATTTGCTACACCGCCTTCCAGATCCGCTTTAGAAACGATCTTACACTTGCAGGGAAGCTTATGTGTTGCAAGACGCAGTGCCTCTTTGGCAACGTCCTCAGGAACTCCTGCGATCTCAAACATTACGCGACCCGGTTTAACTACTGCTACCCAGTACTCCAGGGAACCTTTACCGGAACCCATACGTGTCTCAGCAGGTTTTGCTGTTACAGGCTTATCGGGGAAAATTTTAATCCAAACCTGACCACCACGTTTTACATAACGGGTCATGGCAATACGGGCTGCCTCAATCTGGTTGGACTTAATCCAGCAGGGCTCTAATGCAACGATACCGTAATCACCGTAGGTGATGGTATTGCCACGCTGTGCTTTACCAGCCATAGAACCACGGAACTGTTTTCTACGTTTAACTCTCTTCGGCATTAACATTATTTATCGCTCCCTTCCTTAGAAGCTGCCTTTGCTTCATTATTTCTGGTAGGAAGTACTTCACCTTTGTAGATCCATACTTTCACACCAACTTTACCATAAGTTGTGTCGGCCTCTGCGAAGCCATAGTCGATATCTGCTCTTAATGTCTGCAGGGGAATGGTTCCCTCGCTGTAGAACTCGGTACGTGCGATATCAGCGCCGCCCAGACGTCCGGAACAAGCTGCTTTGATACCCATAGCGCCAGCCTTCATGGTTCTGCCCATGCAGGATTTCATAGCACGTCTGAAGGATACACGGTTCTCTAACTGCTGTGCGATGTTCTCTGCTACAAGCTGAGCCTCGCGGTCAGGTCTCTTGATCTCTTTGATGTCGATCAGAACCTTCTTATCGGTGAGCTTAGCAAGCTCTTTCTTGGTTACTTCGATTTCAGCGCCGCCCTTACCGATGATCACACCGGGCTTAGCTGTATAGATGATTACTTTCACTCTGTCGGATGCTCTCTCGATCTCGATCTTAGAAACACCGGCACTGTATAATTTCTTTTTCAGGAATTTTCTGATCTCGTAGTCTTCTACAAGGAAGTCTGCGAAGTCAGCATCTGCATACCATTTGGAATCCCAGTCTTTAATAACGCCGACTCTGAGTCCGTGCGGATTAACTTTCTGTCCCATTCTAAATTTTGCTCCTTTCGTTATCTCTCATCAAGAACTACAGTGATATTGCTCATTCTCTTCTCGATACGATAAGCTCTACCCTGTGCTCTGGGTCTTACTCTCTTCATGATCGGACCGTCATTTGCATAACACTCCGCAATGTAGAGGTTGTCAGCGTTCATGCCGTTGTTGTTTTCAGCATTGGCGATTGCGGACTCTAATAACTTCTTAATAACTCCAGAAGCATATCTGGGATTGTACTCTAAGATTGCTAAAGCGCTCTGTACATCCTTGCCTCTGATGGCATCTAAAACGAAACATGCTTTCTGTACAGGGATTCTAGCATAAGATAACTTAGCTGAAGGCCTTGTATCTTTCTGAGCATTTCTTTCTCTTTTAATTTGGGAACGATGTCCTTTTGCCATGGATAGTACCTCCTTTCACCTATCTAACACCTGATTTTTTCTCGTCTTTTCCATGTCCTCTGTAAGTTCTGGTTGCAACGAACTCACCGAGTTTATGTCCTACCATGTCTTCTGTAACATATACAGGCACATGTTTTCTACCGTCGTGAACAGCAATCGTATGACCCACGAATGAAGGGAAGATTGTGGAACGACGGGACCAGGTCTTGATGACCTGTTTCTGTCCTGCTGCATTCATAGCATCAACCTTTTTTAACAGGCTTGCGTCTGCGAAAGGTCCTTTTTTCAGTGATCTAGCCATTGTTCTTCCTCCTAATTATTTGATAGCCTTACCGTCTCTTCTTCTTACGATCATCTTGTTAGACTTGTTTTTCTTCTTACGAGTCTTAAGACCAAGAGCAGGTTTGCCCCAAGGTGTGCACGGGCCGGGACGACCGATAGGTGCGCGACCCTCACCACCACCATGAGGATGGTCATTCGGGTTCATGACAGAACCGCGGACAGTAGGTCTGATACCCATGTTACGTTTACGTCCTGCTTTACCGATCTTTACAAGGCTGTGATCAATGTTTCCAACAGTACCTACAGTTGCACGGCAAATGATAGGAACCATTCTCATCTCACCGGAGGGAAGTCTCAAGGTAGCATATTTGCCTTCCTTAGCCATCAGCTGAGCTGCGTTACCAGCGGAACGAACCAGCTGACCACCTTTACCGGGATATAACTCAACGTTGTGAACCATGGTACCAACAGGGATGTTTGCTAAAGGTAAGCAGTTACCTACGCGAACCTCAGCCTCAGGTCCATTCATGATCTTCATTCCGTCGGTCAGTCCGTCGGGAGCAAGGATATATGCTTTCTCACCATCTGCATAGCAGATCAGTGCGATGTTTGCTGTTCTGTTAGGATCGTACTCGATACCAATAACAGTTGCAGGGATACCATCTTTGTATCTCTTAAAATCGATTGTTCTGTATAATCTTCTGGATCCGCCACCGTGATGTCTCACAGTGATCTTACCCTGGTTGTTACGTCCAGCGGTCTTCTTAACAGAAGAACACAGGGATTTCTCAGGAGTTGTCTTTGTGATCTCAGAGAAATCAGAACCAGTCATGTTTCTTCTGGAAGGTGTATATGGGTTGTATGTCTTAATTCCCATTTTTATTTCTCCTTTTCTTATTTAATATCACGCTTGTCTGCGTATAATTTGTGGTTTTTACAGTCCAGCGAAGATCTCGATGTCTTTGCTGTCAGCAGTCAGGGTAACGATTGCCTTTTTGGTCTTGGCAGTTTTGCCGTAAACCATACCACGTCTCTTATTCTTTCCGTCCTGGTTCATGGTGTTGACTTTTGCAACTTTTGCTCCGTCGAACATCTTCTCTACAGCTTCCTTAACCTGGGTCTTGGTTGCTTCAGGATGAACTAAGAATGTGTATTTCTTCTCGCCCATTCCGGCCATACTCTTCTCGGTTACAACCGGTTTGAGGATTACATCATAATATTTGATATCAGCCATTATGCGTACACCTCCTCAATTTTTGCAACAGCGTCCTTTGTCAGGACTACGTTGTTTGCCTTCATGATGTCGTATACGTTGATCGTATTGGTCAGAGCGGTCTGCACATCAGCGATGTTTCTTGCAGAAGCCATAACCTTCTCATCATTATCTGCCAGAACAACTAAAGCTTTTTTCGCATTTAAGTTATTCATAACAGCTGCAAAGTTCTTGGTTTTGATTTCGTCAAATTTCAGCTCATCTACAACGATCAGTTTCTGATCCTGTACTTTGCTGGTCAGAGCAGATTTCAGAGCTGCTCTCTTCTCTTTCTTGTTTAATTTGAAAGAGTAATCTCTGGGTACGGGAGCGAATACAACACCGCCTCCTGTCCACTGCGGAGCTCTGGTTGAACCCTGTCTTGCATGACCGGTTCCCTTCTGTCTCCAAGGTTTTCTACCGCCACCGGAAACTTCAGAACGAGTTTTTGCTTTCTGTGTTCCCTGACGTTTGTTTGCAAGCTGCTGCACAACTGCCATGTGTACCAGATGTTCGTTAATTTCAACACCGAATACCGCATCGTTTAATTCGATTGTGCCAACTTCTTTGCCTTCCATATTATAAACAGATACGTTTGCCATCTGAATGGTCCTCCTTTCACAATTTTAAGCTTCAGCTCTTGTAGATTCTTTAATGGTAACTAAAGCTTTCTTCGGGCCAGGTACTGCACCCTTTACCAGAAGCAGATTCTTCTCTGCATCAACTCTTACTACGGTAAGATTCTGAACAGTTACCTTTACACAACCCATATGTCCGGGCATTCCCTTGCCTTTGAATACACGGCTAGGAGAAGAACAAGCACCGTTGGAACCCTGATGACGATGGAATTTGGAACCGTGAGCCATAGGTCCTCTGGACTGTCCGAGTCTCTTGATTGCACCCTGGAATCCTTTACCTTTGGAAATTGCGGTAGCATCTACTCTGTCACCATTCTCAAAGATATCAGCTTTGATTTCGCTTCCCAGTGTATAATCCTGTGCATTTTCAAAGCGGAACTCTCTGACATATCTCTTGCAGGATACGCCTGCTTTGTCAAAGTGGCCTTTCTCAGCCTTATTTACGCCATGTCTGTGGATTACTTCTTTTCTTCCACTCTTGTCTTTGTTGACAATCTTTTCTTTCTTGTCAACGAAGCCAACCTGTACTGCGCTGTAACCATCGTTCTCAACAGTTTTCACCTGGGTTACTGCACAAGGGCCAGCCTGAAGAACGGTTACCGGAATCAGGTTGCCGTTTTCGTCGAAAATCTGTGTCATTCCGACTTTGGTTGCTAAAATAGCTTTCTTCATGTTTACCTCCTTGTTTTTCTACAGCGGGCCGCTCTCGCGTCCATACTAGTAGAAGGTTTATTTGTTTTTCATTTTGATATCAATGTACACACCGGCCGGCATTTCGATCCTCTGTAATGCATCAACGGTCTTCGGTGTAGGTGCAATGATGTCGATCAGTCTCTTGTGGGTTCTCTGCTCGAACTGCTCACGGCTGTCTTTGTACTTGTGAACAGCACGCAGGATGGTTACAACTTCCTTTTTAGTAGGAAGGGGCACCGGTCCGCTTACCTGAGATCCGTTTTTCTTGACTGTTTCGATGATTTTTTTGGCAGATGCATCAACTAACTGATGATCATAAGCTTTAAGTGTAATTCTCATTACCTGCTGATTTGCCATAAAAAAAGTCGCCTCCTTTTCGCACTTTTGGTTCTTAAGTACGACAAGCGGTGACTGTACACTCTCCCGTGTGTGTCCTGTGTTCAGGATCATCAAACACATTCGTTTAGGGCTATTGGTTTGTACAGTGACTTGTCGTCAGTTTCCTAACTTGACATTCGCTCCACGGAAAACCTGCCATTTTCAGGCAGCAACCTCACGCTTCATAGCTATCATGCCACAGCAAGTAGTAGTATACATGGGTTTTGTGCAAATTGCAAGAGTTTTTTTCTATTTTTTTGTAAAATATTTTTGTGCCTTTTTTATATTTTTCCATACAGTGAAAAGGCAGCACATTGTGCCGCCTTTCGTCCTCTAAATCTTCCTATTATATATAGAAGCTTTCCCTCAAGTATCTTTACGCTTTTAATTCTTTTTTCACATCGTCGAACACTTCCGTAATTTCTTCGGCAGGTGCTTTGGTCAGAAGACTGACGATAACGATAGCCGCCAACGCCACAATAAATGCAGGAAGCAGTTCATAAATGTTCCATGCTCCGCCCATAGGACGCACCAGGAATTTCCATACAAATACCATTACGCCGCCACAGACCATTCCCGCCAGCGCTCCCTGTCTGTTGGTTCTTCTCCAGAACAGTGCCGTCAGGATCACCGGTCCAAAGGCTGCACCAAATCCGGCCCATGCAAAGGACACCACGCCAAACACGGAACTGTTGGGATCTCTCGCAATAAACATAGCAATGATGGAAATAACCAGTACGGTAATTCTCGCCAGTAACATCGCCGTTTTCTCAGACATGTTTTTCAGGAATACGCCATTCAGAATATCCTTGGATACGCTGGATGCTGCTGCAAGCAGTTGAGAATCCGCAGTGGACATGGTTGCCGCCAGGATTCCCGCCAGGATTACACCGGCAATGATCGCTGCCAGAGCACCGTGGCTTGCCAGTAACTGGGAAATCTCAATAAGAACAGTTTCTCCGTCTGCCAGTTCGGGAATCGTACCAGCCTCGCTCATGGCACGTCCGGTGATACCAATTCCAACGGCGATTGCCATGGAAATGACAACCCAGATGGTTGCAATTCTTCTGGAAAGTTTGATTTTGTTGTGGTCCTCAATCGCCATAAAACGAAGAAGAATGTGGGGCATACCGAAGTAACCAAGGCCCCATGCCAGGGTTGATAAAATGGTGATCGGTCCATAGGATGCCGCACCTTCTGCCGTGTGAGTCTGCACCATGCTCAGGTATCCCGCCATACTCTGGGCATTTGTTTTTACATTGTCAAAGCCTCCCGCAGTTGCCACACCAAAACCAAGTACGGTCAGGATTGCAAAGGTCATGATAATACTCTGGATAAAATCCGTGGTGCTGGCTGCCAGGAATCCCCCCAATGTGGTATATGCCACAATGACAATCGCACTGATAATCATGGCAGTGAGATAATTCATGCCAAACAAGGTGCTGAACAGTTTGCCGCATGCAGAAAATCCGCTGGCAGTATAAGGAACAAAGAAAATAATAATGACTGCTGCTGCAATCACTGCAAGAATTTTCTTATCATCACCGAAGCGGTTGGAAATAAATTCCGGAACCGTGGTGGAATTGTTGGCTTTTACCGTATAAATGCGGAGGCGTTTTGCCACAATCAGCCAGTTTAAATAAGTACCCACCGCCAGGCCGATGATTGTCCAGGTGGCATCAGCCAGACCGGACACATAAGCTACACCGGGTACTCCCATCAGCAGGTAGCTGCTCATATCCGATGCCTCCGCACTCATGGCAGTGATGATAGGTCCAAGTTTCCGTCCGCCCAGATAAAAATCTTCTGTGGTCTCGTTTTTCCTGCTGGACCAGACACCGATTGCAATGGTGGCAATCAGGTACACAATAATACTTGTTAAAATTAAAATTTGTGTGGTTGTCATAGTTTCTCCCTCATTTGTATAAGTGTTCTTTGTCGTTTATAGCATATTACAAAATAGAACGCAATACAGAACGAAGTTCAGACTAAAGTATGTACTTCAGTCTTGTATTTTACGTGTACTTACTGTTTTTATCATGTTTTTTATCTATACGAATTACATACATTTTATGGAATTTATTGAGAATTTTTGGAAAAGATTTTTTAAGTAACACTTTATAGATAATTTATGGATTGGACACAAATCCGGACTATATTAAAGATAATTTCTAAAGGAGGAAAAGTGGTAAGATCATCGATGTGATGAGTGCAAAGCACACAGATGCGGAAGTGCTGCAGGCAGGTCTGGCGGCATTAGTCCTGCTGTTCATCTGGCCGCTTGTAAGGCAGGCATTTCCATCGGCACAGAGTATAGGAAGACCCGTGTACAGCATCAGCTGACCTGTGAGTTGTTATGATGTTTCGCTTTTTCCGGAACGAATGCCTTGCAGCATCAGCGGGAACATTTTTTCTGCATATTCTGTCAGTGACATTTCCCCGCCCCGCAGACACCATTCATAGAGGATTGCCCTCTCGCACAGTGCATAATAGCGTACCAGATCCGCCACCGGTAATTCTTTACTGATTTCCCCCCGGCGCTGTCCCTCCTGGATGTAGCGGCGTAACAGTTTGTAATACAGTCTGTTATTGTCCAGCAGATGTTTCTCCCCCTTCGTGGTGAGCTGGGTGGAATACAATCTCTTCAGCAGTTCAAAATCAATGCTTTCCTCTATCATCCGAAAGAGTTCCCGATTCAAATACAGCAGCACTTCAAAGCGATTCTGCTCTTCCCCGATTTCCGGCTCCAGTTCCTCATATTTTTCATCAAACATATAAGATAAGGAAGAAAGCAGTGCATCTTTTCCTTCAAAATAGTGATAGAAGGATCCCTTGGAAGTGCCGGATTCGGCAATAATCTCCTCCACAGTGGTATCCTCATAGCCCTGCTCATAGAACAGTTTCCATGCGGCACTGACAATCTTGCTTTTGGTTTTTCTGGATGTTTTTTTGCTCATGTTGAACTCTTTTCTCTTTGCTTTTTACAAGGTAGCCTATATAATACTGATATAGACTAACGATTCAGAACCACATTCGCAAAATCGCTGTTGCTCAGCTCTGAATCATTATAGAAACATTATAAAGGATGGATAGGAAAAATACCATGTGGATTGCAGATAATTGGAAAGATTATGAAGTATTGGATACCTCCAGCGGGGAAAAACTGGAACGTTGGGGGGATTATATCCTGGTTCGTCCCGATCCCCAGGTCATTTGGGACACGCCTCATGACCATGCCGGGTGGACCCACAAGAACGGACATTACCATCGCAGTGCCAAAGGTGGTGGCGAGTGGGAATTTTTTGATTTACCCCAGGAGTGGACAATCCACTACCGGGAACTCACTTTTCACCTGAAGCCCTTCAGTTTCAAACATACCGGTCTTTTCCCGGAGCAGGCGGTAAACTGGGACTGGTTTTCCCGGATTATCCGTGAAGCTCACCGCCCGGTAAAGGTCTTAAATCTTTTTGCTTACACCGGAGGGGCTACCGTTTCCGCTGCCGCAGCAGGAGCCAGTGTCACCCATGTGGATGCTTCCAAGGGCATGGTAACCTGGGCAAAGGAGAATGCCGTTTCTTCCGGATTGGGAGATGCCCCTATCCGCTGGTTGGTGGATGACTGTGTGAAATTCGTGGAGCGCGAGATTCGCCGCGGCAACAAATACGATGGGATCATCATGGACCCACCTTCCTATGGAAGAGGTCCGAAGGGGGAGATCTGGAAAATCGAGGAGAGCGTCTTTCCCTTTATCGAGTTATGTTCCAAACTCTTATCTGATGATGCTTTATTTTTATTGATTAATTCTTATACCACGGGATTGCAGCCTGCCGTACTCTCCTATATGTTAAATACCGTACTGACCAAACGCTTCGGCGGCCATGTGGAGGCAGAAGAAATCGGACTTCCGGTAACCGAATCCGGCCTGGTGCTTCCCTGTGGTGCATCCGGTCGCTGGGTTCGCCGCTAAAATCATTTCAATAGAAAACACATATTACAGCACAAAACCAGAGGATTCTAGGATTCCTCTGGTTTTTCATTCGTGTTGTCTTCTTTTATAATGCCATAAGTCATCAGGTACTCTCTCCAGGCACCGTAATATTGGGCCTTGAGATGAACGCCATCCCCGGTGAAAACAGGATTCAGGCATCCGTTTTCATCATCGTATAAGGGGTTGATATCCAGATAAAACACTCTTTTTCCATCTGCCAGCTGCGCTAACCCCATATTACGAATGTTAATATGTTCATTATTAATAAACTTTTCCTGTTTGGATTTTTTGTCCGTAACGTGCATCAGCCCCTGGACAAAAATAATGGCATTAGGCTGAAGGGTCTCGATTTTTTCCAGTGCTTCCCGATAGGCTTTTTGGAAACGTTCCTCATCTCCGGTTCCCAGCTCATTGATTCCCACCATAAGGTAAATCTTTTTGTATTGCTTCTGTTCCAGCAAGTCTTCAATGGTTTCCTTTTTACGGCTATTGTCCACTTCCAGAAACTTTTTATCAAACAGATGAAAAATGGTAAGCCCCACCTCCGCCGCAAAATCAGCCTGATCCAGATTTCCGTATTGGGACAAGCCTGCAATTCTGGAATCTCCGATAAACAGTGCATCATTAAAATAATCTTCGGTAACTGGTTGGAACACACTTACCTGCTCCAGCGGATCAAGGGGCATCGTCTCCGTTGTCTCCTCTGTACCCGGAACAGTATCTTCCGTTTCCGTCTCTGTTTTTTCAGTTTCTTCCTGTTCTTCTGACTCCCATCCTGCGGCGATCTGTTCTGTATCATCCACCGGATTTGTGGTTCCCGGTCTGAAGGTAAAGGGGGGGGCCACCGCTCCTGCTGACAAATCCCTCAAATACAGGCAGGCATAGGTAACCCCGGGCTGATAGTCGCCGGTAGGTGAGACCTGTCCGGTATATTCCACCCAGATACCCAATATCTCCATAAGTACCAGGCTATATATGATCAGAAGAAGCAGCACACTTTTCTTTCTCTTCTTCATTCCATTAATCTCCATATCATTAAAACGAGAAATACATAAAGGGATTTACCGATCCGATGGAAAGCTTATAAACTGCCCACCAGAAAACTAATCCTAATGCCAACACCTGCCACAGATTTCCGGCATGGTTCACTGTTGTCTCTTCAATCCATGGTTTCTTATCCTCCCAAGTTACCGCTTGGGATCTTCTTCTCGTTGTAGTTACCGCCAGCACAAAGGCAAGGAAAAAATAGGGCAGATACTTACCTCCTGCTACCCAGATATCATCCACACGCATTGCAGCTCCGACAACACCAAACAGACTGCCAAAATAGGCAAGAATTTCATCTTTATTGTGGATTGCAAAAGGCATCCAGGACAAAGGAATCACCAGCCAGACATACAAATGTCCCAGCCATGGCCATTTCTCCAACCATTTGCGAAGCCCCAGGCGTTCCAGGCAGATACACAGGAACAGGATTCCGGCCCATAGCAGGAAATTCCAATGCATACCATGCCAGAGTCCGGTCAATGCCCATACCACTGCCAGATTCCGTATGGTTTTCCACATGCCCTTTCGGTTTCCTCCCAGCGGGATGTATACATAATCCCGAAACCAGGCACCCAATGTCACATGCCATCTCCGATAAAATTCCGATACGGAAAGCGAGGCATAAGGTGTCAGAAAGTTTACGGGCAATGCAATACCCATCATAGCTGCCACACCAATTGCCATCAGGGAATATCCCTGGAAATCAAAATAAATCTCCAGGCTGTAAGCAAACATTCCCATCCATGCCAACAGCGTCGAGATACTCTCAAAGCCAATCGTCTGTATTTCGTTCCATAAAGCTGCCAGACTGTCTGCCAGCAGCACCTTGTAGCCTAATCCTATTATAAAAAGAGTGATTCCTCTTTCCAGATTTCTCCATAGTTGTTTTTCTGACTCTCTCGTCAGAGGAAAATTTTTACGATAGGTTTCCCATCTGGTGATGGGGCCGGAAATCATTTTGGGGAAAAAGGTGAGATATGCACCAAACTCCCAGAATCCCAGCACCTCCGTCTTCTTTTTTTCCCGCAGACAGACATCCACGAAAAAAGCAATGGTGCAGAACACGAAAAAGCTGATGCCCGGCATGGGTCCATCCGATCGTTTCTCCAGAACCAATACTGCAAGATTTCCCGCAATCGTTCCCCACAAGAAAACTTTATAACCTTTCCCGTCACTGCTCATGCCACAGAGAGCCCTATAGCAGATGAAGTTTATCAACATCCCAATTATCAGCATCGGAAGCCACTTTGTGAACTGGATGCCGTATCCAATCAAACTTCCCAGCAAAATAACAGCATTCCTGCATTTAAAGGGAACTAAGTAATACACAATTAAAAAGAGAGGTAAAAAACAAACTATGAAGAGCATACTGCAAAAGTCCATAGGTATGCCCTTTCTTTCTTTTATTTATTCTGTGGAAAAATCACCGTAAAGCGAGTTCCTAATCCTTCACGGCTAATAACATTATAATACCCCATATGTCTTTCTACAATCCATTTTGCAATAGAAAGTCCAAGTCCCGTTCCCCCGGTCTGACTGTTTCTCACCGCATCTGCACGATAAAACCGGTCAAACACATGACTTACATCGTTTTCAGACATTCCAATTCCATTATCCTGAATTCCGTAGTAGGCTGCACCATCCTGCTGCACCCCCACGCGAATCTGGATTATCTCCTGTTCCGGTGTGTATTTTGCCGCATTATCAATAAGAATTCTTGCAGATTGCTTCAGCATGGCACTATCTCCAATCATCTGCGCCTGCCCGTTCTCCTCAAAAATGTAAGAATGCTTTTCATCAATCATCATGGATTCTTCATAGACTTCCCGCATCACTTCATTGAGGTTTACCGGTTTCATTTCCAGATTCTGGCGCCCAGAATCGCCTCTTGCCAGAAACAGGAGCTGCTCCACCAGCCGCTGCATGTGGGCCGATTCATTTTTTATCGCCTCGATAGCTTCCTCCAGAATCGCTTCATCCTCTTTTCCCCAGCGATCCAACATGTTTACATAGCCCTGGATCACGGCAATAGGGGTACGCAGTTCATGGGAGGCATCCGATACAAAACGGGTCTGCTGTTTGTAAGACTCCCGCATGCGGTCAATAAGATCGTTCAGCGCTGTCTCGATTCCCTCCAGATCCCGGTCCGACATATGGATGTGGGCATCCGGGGTCTCCACCTTCAAACTGGAAATGGCATTTTCCAGATCATGATACTTGGTTTCATCAAAGGCCAGTTCACTGAGAGTCTGGGCCTTTGCCGCCATCTCATTCAGGGGTTTCAGTTTCCGTCGTACCTTTCTGGCACCCTTACTCCAAAGTTCTGTCAAATCAATGATTTCTAAAATCAAAATGACAAGTGCGATCTTTCCAAATGCTGACAGCCATAAGCCAATAGGAATTTTGTAGCTCTTTTCCCCGGTGGTTCCGGCTCCCGCCGTAACCCGATACCACATGTCTTCTAAGGGAAAGTCCCCCTCCTTCAGCAAGGGTTCTTCCATATTCATGTTTTTGACCATTCCCTGATTTCCATTGGGAAGGGTATACCAGATTTCATCCCATCCTATTTCCCTCAGGTAACTCCAGCTGAATCTGCCCAGATTCTGGCGATCCTCCTGATAAATAAAAACTGCTGTAAGAAGCAGGAGCAGAATCAGATTCCACCAGAAAAAAGTGCAAAACTTTTCCCAGACATATTGTCGATTGATTTTGCGTGCAATAGAAGTCACACGACCGGTTTCCTGACCATTTCTGTTCTCGTTGTCCATCTTACCTTTTCTCCGTTTGGACAGATTTTCTCCGACACAAGGATACTGTCTCTTTTGTAAACCGTCGTCAGTTGTCCTTAATGCAATATCCCACACCCCGGACTGTCTGGATCAGTTTCACCCCAAACCGATCATCCAGTTTACTGCGCAGATAACGGATATAGACATCGATGAGATTGGTTTCCCCCATGTAATCGTATCCGCATACCTTTTCCAAAAGCGTTTCCCTGGATATGACGATATTTTTGTTTTCCAGTAAAACCCGCAGCAATTCAAACTCCCGGTGTGTCAGTTCCACCGGTTCTTCTCCATAGTGTACCTCATATCGCTGGGGATCCAGCATTAAACAGCCACAGCACAATCCTTCCGGCTGTGTGCTGTGGTTTTCGCCCTTTTTCTTAAGTGCCAGACGAATGCGCGCAAGGAGTTCCTCAATAGCAAAGGGCTTCGTCATATAATCATCTGCTCCACCATCCAGTCCTGCCACCTTGTCCATGACAGCATCTCTAGCGGTTAACATAATCACAGGCATTGGAGAACTCTTCCGCAAACGGCGAAGTACTTCAAAGCCGTTCAGCTCCGGAAGCATGACATCCAGAATCATCAGGTCATACACTCCGCTCTCCGCTTTTTCCAACCCTTCTCTGCCATTGCAGGCCTTATCCACACCATAGCCTTCATGCTTTAATTCCAGTTCCAGAAAACGGGCAATTTTTTCTTCATCTTCCACAACTAAAATGGTAACCGCCATGTTCCTTTACTCCATCCGTCTCTCTTGTTATTCTATTTGTTTATCTCATGATTAATGTCATTTTTCAGATTTTCTGCTGCATCCGCCGCAGTATCCATCGCTTTGTTGAGATCTACCGCCTGCATGTCCGGTCCTTCAAAATGGTAACGGAAATTGAAAAACAGACCCACTACGATAAGCGGCACCACAACATAAAAGGCAAACAGTAAAAGCACTACCAGTAAGGTGATCGGTACGGAAAACTTTTCCTCTCCGTCTTTATAGATGGCAAACTGATTGCTGTTTCCCTTGTTGATCCATTTGATGCACCAGTTGCCAAATCGATGCATGGCATCCCAGAAACCATCCTTATCTTCTCTCTCGGTTTCCTGTGCTGCCTTTGCTCCGGTCTTTTCTCCATTGGTCGTATAGCTTTCCCGCTCCGGCGCCTTGGTCTTACCATTCTGTTCCAGATAAATCATGGCATCCAAAATGTCCCAATTGCTCTTTTCCAGTGCATCCTTCGCTTCCTCATAAGAAACATTTGCATGCTCTCTCAATTTTTCCACTTTTTCAAATTGATCCATAAGAATTTCCTCTTTTCTTTCCTGTATTGTTGGTTTTGATTGATTGGATGTTCTTATCATACCCAGCCTACATTAAAGAAAAATACCCATAACATTAAAATCCCATTAAAACAAATTGAAAAACTATTAGAATTCTATCGTTAAATTTATCCTTCCATTTCCAGCTTCTGCTTCAACAAGTTCTCCACCTGTTTACGTTCCTGCTCCAGTGCAACTGCCAGTTCTCCACAAAGCCGATCTTTTGCTTCTTTTAAATATCGTTCTCCGGTGCTGGTCAGTTTTTTCCCCTGATCGAGACGCTGTTTCCGCTCATAAAGCAAGGTTTTGATTACAATCATCCATTCCCGGCATTCTCCGGATTGAACTGCTTCCTTACAGCGCAGTTCCATTGCTTTTTTGTCCTTTTCCTCGATCCGTTCCACCTGTGAAACATGATCCAGAAGATCATAGGACTCTTCCCGTGTCATGATTCTGCGGCGCGCTGATATTTTAGATCCATCCACCGGGCTGTAAATAATTCCGCCCTTATTGTATACCGGTCTCAACACATAATATTCCCGCTTTTCTTTCGTATCTGGAACTTCACGCTCCACGATACCATCTACCTTACATACCCCGTTACAACCATAAGAAATATATTCGCCTTCTGCAAACATGTACTGTTCCACCTCCTCTTTCATCATAGCATTTTCGAGTCGGTTTGGTAAGTGGAAAGTGCGATTTTACGGCATTTTCAGCGTTATGCCCCACTATTCCGGATACAAAATTGTGCACTTTCGCCATGCTCTGGTTGTTTGTCTGTGGCGTACATCTATATGTTGTGGGTGGATAGTTCCATTGACTGCACCGCATTTACTCTTTCTGTATTTGCAAGTTTTCTGTCACGCTTTGTCGAAAGAAGAAATTTCTGCAAGTAATCAATCAGTTTCGCACGTTATTTATTGAATAACGCCTCCTCCGACTACAACATCTCCCTCATAGAACACAGCTGCCTGTCCCGGAGCAGGGCGCTGCACCGGATTTGTTGCCACCACTCTGACAAGGCCATTTTCCATAGGAAACAGTGTTGCTTCAAACTCCTTCTGGTGATAGCGGGTACGCATCATCACCTTTCTGGGCTCTGCCAGTTTTTCAATCGCTATCCAGTTTAAATCCGTCACCCGGAATTCTTTCACCAACAGTTCTGCTGCCGTTCCCAAAACAATCTCATTGGTGGCATATCGTTTTTCGCAGACATAGTAAGGTTCCGGTGCTGCAATTCCCAGTCCTCTTCTCTGGCCCACGGTGTAATGAATCAGTCCTTTGTGCTGTCCCAGTATCTTGCCCTCCTGGTTCACGAAGTTTCCGGGGGGATATTCCCTGCCGGTATGTCTGCGGATGAAAGCGGCATAGTCTCCATCGGGCACGAAACAGATGTCCTGGCTCTCTGCCTTATGGGCATTGCGCAGTTCCAGTTTTTCCGCAATCTCACGGATTTCCGGTTTGGTATAGGTTCCCAACGGTAGGCAGGTGTGGGCAAGCTGCTCCTGGGTAAGCTGATAAAGCACATAGCTTTGATCCTTCTGTGCATCGATTCCCTTTTTCAGCAGCCAGCGTCCTGTCTCTACATCCTGCTCGATTCTGGCATAATGACCGGTGACAATAGTGTCATAACCCAATTCTTTCGCCCGTGTATACAAACGTTCAAATTTCAGATAACGGTTACAGTCAATACAGGGGTTGGGAGTCATTCCTACCTCGTAAGCATGAATAAATCTGCCAATCACCTGCCGTTCAAAATCTTCTTTAAAATTAAATACATGGTACGGGATTCCTAAACGGACTGCCACACTTCTGGCATCTTCCACATCATCCAGAGAGCAGCAGGTCTTGCCGATGCGGCAGGACTCCTCCCCCATTTCCTCATGAAGCTTCATGGTGACTCCCATGCAGTCATATCCTTGTTCTTTCATTAACCAAACTGCGGCGGAGCTGTCCACTCCGCCGCTCATTGCTACCAATGCTCTTTTCATCGTAAACCTTATCCTCTCTGTTATGGACGAAATGTCTTTAAAGCGTCAATCGTCTGCTGAATCAGATCATCCAGTTCCTCGCTTTCCTATGGTGTCTGTCTCTCGGCAAAGGCTCTCGCCCGCTCCTGTAAGGTCAAATCTTTTACCACTTCCCCGGCAATAATCAGTCCTGCTGTGGCCGGAACAAAAGCGGTACTGCCCGGAATGTCCCGACGTCCGGTACATTTCCGCTCCGCATCCGGGGGACAGATGCAATGGGCACGGCAGCTGATTGCCATATCCTCCAGAGGACGGATGGGCTGCTCCTCTGAGTATACCACTTTCAGTTTCTTTACGCCTCTCTTTTTTAACTCCCGGCGCATGACTTTTGCCAGAGGGCAGACCTTGGTTTTATAAATATCTGCCACCCGGAACTGGCTGGCGTCCAGCTTATTGCCTGCACCCATGCTGCTGATAATGGGAACACCGGTCTGCTGTGCCTTTAACACCAGTTCGATTTTGGCTGTGACGGTATCCACCGCATCCACCACATAGTCGTATTCTTCAAAAGGAAATTCATCCGCATTCTCCGGAAGGAAAAAACATTTCCGTACCCGGATATCCGCGTCGGGATTGATGTCCAGCATACGCTCCTTCATCACATCCGCCTTGTATTTGCCCACGGTTTTACGGGTTGCCAGTATCTGACGGTTTAAATTGGTAAGGCATACTTTATCATCATCGATAAGATCAAAAGCACCCACGCCGCTCCGCACCAATGCCTCGCAGACATAACCGCCGACACCGCCCACACCAAACACTGCTACGCGGCTCCCGGCAAGTTTTTCCATTGCCTCTTTTCCAAATAAAAGTTCTGTACGGGAAAATTGATTTAGCATATTATATTCCTCTATTTTCTGTCATCGTAATCATCCAAAAAGCTGTGCTGCTCTCCATCCTTAGTGTAACTCACAATGGTCCGCAGATTCACATTTTCCACACTGCGGAAAATATTGGTCTCAATCACCGGACTGGTCTGACGAAACTGTGCAATCAGTTCCTTCATCTCATCCCGCTTGGAGCCTCTGCCACCACCACAGGTGGCACAGTTTTCCGTGAAACGGCAGGCACACTGGATAAAGTGCAGTCCGTTGCCATCCCGCCATGCCTTAATGTCCGCCTCCTTGACCAGATAAAGGGGACGAATCAGTTCCATTCCTTCAAAGTTGGTGCTGTGGAGCTTGGGCATCATGGTTTCCACCTTGCCACTGTAGAGCATGCCCATGAGGATGGTTTCAATCACATCGTCAAAGTGATGTCCCAGGGCAATTTTGTTACAGCCCAGTTCCTTCGCGTGGGAGTAGAGATAGCCCCGTCGCATCCGGGCACAGAGATAGCAGGGATTCTTGTCCACCTCTGCCACCACATTGAAAATATCGCTTTCAAACACGGTAATGGGAATTCCAAGAATTCTTGCATTGTTCTGGATAATTGCCCAGTTATCCTCGTTGTAACCGGGATTCATTACCAGAAAGACCAGTTCAAAGGGGATGTTGCCGTGGCGCTGTACTTCCTGCATCAGCTTGGCGAGCAGCATGGAATCCTTACCCCCAGAGATACACACTGCGATTTTGTCTCCCGGCTGAATCAGTTCATAAGTCTGCAAGGCTTTGACAAAGGGGCTCCAGAGCTGTTTACGGTAGCGTTTGATGATGCTGCGCTCAATTTCCTTGGTACGAAGTTTCCGTTCCTCTTCCGCCTGGTACTCCTGGGACAATGTTTTCCGCAAAAGGGAGCGGTACCCGCCGAAAATATTTCCAGACTGGTATCCGGCAAGTTCCAGCATTTCCACATAGTCCACGCTTTTGATTCCCGTATGGCAGAGCAGATAGATGGGCTTGTCCCTGTCTAATTCTCCCATGCGCTGCTCCAGCTCCTCCATGGGAATGTTTATGGCACCGGGAAAAGACCCCCGTGCAAAATCAGCGGCTGGTCGGATATCCACGATGCTGCAGCTATCCGGCGCCAGCCGTTCCAATTCGTCAATGGTAATAGTTTTCATCTTTTTAAATTCCTATGATTTTTATAGGAATTATAACGTATCCCCGGTTTTTCGTCAATATACGCCATGAATCCGGTCTTTTCCAATTTTCCGCTAATTCAAAAATTTGTCCAGTTCCGCCTCCACATTTTTCCGGATTTTGACCTTGGGCTGGTTGATGATTTGTCCTCTGGTCACCACCATGTCCACATGACGCAGTACCCGCAAGTCCTCCAGGGGATTTTCCGTGGTCACAATCATGTCCGCACATTTGCCGGGCACAAGGGAACCGGTCACCTCGCCGATGCCTGCCAGTTCTGCACTGCGCTTTGTGGCGGTATAAAGAGCGAAGGCATTGGTCACACCCACATATTTATGGAAGTAATAGAGTTCTCTCCAGAAGTCATACTGGGTAATCCAGGGGCATCCCACATCATTTCCCAGTACCACGGGAATGTCGTTGGCAAGGGCTGCCTTGGAGCATTCGATGATTCCCTGGAACACCACGTTGCCGTTAAACTGTTCCACCTCGGAGGCGTTGGTGATGGAACGGTCAAAGAGAGCGTAGGGCAAAGCCGGGGAAATGGTGGTACACAGGAACGCACCCCGTTTTTTAAACAAATCAATCATGGCATCGTCCATCTTGGCACCATGCTCGATGGAATCCACGCCGTTTTCCAGTGCCACCCGGACGCCTTCCGGGGATTCCACATGGGCTGCCACCACATAGCCGGCGGCGTGGGCTTTGTCGCAGACGGCTTTCACCATCTCCGGTGCCATCTTCAGTTCACCTGGCACGCCCTTTTCCTTGGCGTCCAGAACGCCTCCGGTAATCATCAGTTTCACCAGGTCTACTTTTTCCTGCTCAGACTGCTGTAAATGCTGCAATGCCTCGTCGATGTTATGGGCTGCCACCGCCACGGAGCCTGCCATGTGTCCGCCAGGCACGGAAATACCCTGGTTGGCTGCCAGAATTCTTGGCCCCACCTTTTTGCCTGCTGCAATTTCATCCCGGAGCCGGGAATCAAAGTTTCCTAAGCCACCCACGGTACGGATGGTGGTAACGCCACTGAGTAGTTCGTCTTTGGCAAAGCCGGCTACCATGTTGTAGGCAACGGCTCTGGTCAGGGCGGAACTCATAATCCGTTTCACCAGTTTTTCATTGTCCCGCTGTTTTTTCTGAGGCTTTCCACTGCCCGCCAGGTGCACATGCATATTAATGAGACCGGGCATGATGTAGCGTCCCTGTAAATCCACTTTCTCATAGCTGCTAAGGTCTGCGGTGTCCGGCACGATGTCCACAATTTTGTCGTTCTCCGTGAGAATCACTTTTCCCTCCTGCACGGTCATGTCCTTGGTGCCGTCCAGGATTTTTCCATTGGTATATGCGTATTTCATTGCAAGTTCCTCCGTCTTTCACATTACTTCTATTTTATAACCGGCGGGATTGTGGCGTCAATGAGTTAAGTGATGCCAAGTGGATTTGAATGTGATATATTAAATAAGAGAAAGGGAAACATCATGGACGCACAAAAGAACTACATCTCGAATAAACAGGATGCGGATATTTTCGTAAGACAATTATTGAATATCGGAGAGGCGATGTACCAGTCCGGTGGGGAGATTTCCCGGATAGAGAACAGTCTGCACCGTCTTGGAAAAGCCTATGGTGCCCTGCATGTCAACGTGTACGCCATCACCTCCAGCATTTTGATTACGGTGGAGTTTGACGAGAATGAATCGGTCACCCAAAACCGGCGCATCACCCGCCGGGGTTCCTTCGACTGTGTTAAAATGGAAAAACTGAACCAGTTATGCCGGGATTGTGCAGCTTCCCCCATCGAGGTTTCCGAACTGAGGGAACGGGTACTGTCCATTCTGGCAGAAAAGCCCAGCCTCCGGAAATTTTATCTGGGGCAACTCATTGCCGCCACCACTTTTACCCTGTTTTTCGGTGGAAACTGTATGGATGCCCTGGTTGCAGGCATCGCAGTGCTGGTTATCTGCATGATGCAAAAATGGGTGCGCCCGGTGTTTTCCACAGAGTTATTTTTTAACGTGACCTGTTCCCTCATAACAGGAATCGTGGTAAATCTGATAAACCTGGTAGTCCCGGGGCTGCATGTGAACCAGATTCTCATCGGTGATATCATGGTGCTGATACCGGGAATTCCCATCACCAATTCCATCCGATACATTTTAAGCGGCGACCTGATTTCCAGCTTTGAAAAGCTGATGGACAGTCTGATGCAGGCGTTTGGCATTGCAGCCGGTTTCATGCTTTCCCTGCTTCTCATCAAAGGAGACATCTTGGATGTTGCCATTACCTATTCCGCTTGGGATCGGGTTGTGCAATTAGTGGCAGCAGCACTGGGAACTCTGGGATTCTGTCTTATTTTTAATCTGCGGAAAAAATACATCGCGGTGTCCACTGTGGGAGGTTTTCTCTGTTGGGGAATCTTTTTGCTGTTGCAGGGGCAGGGTCTGTCTATTTTCGTGTCCACTCTAATGACCGCAGTATTGGTTGGCATGTACGGAGAATTGTTTGCTTATCTGTTAAAAGTGCCCACCACTATTCTGTTTACCCTGGCCTGCGTTCCTCTGATTCCCGGCAAAAATCTGTACTATTCCGTTCTGGCGATTATCTCCTCCAACTGGGTGGATTTCACCAGTAACATCGTACTGTTGATTCTCTATGCCGCGGGAATCGCACTGGGACTCGCCATGGTGGTGGAACTGGAGCAGATTATTAAACGGGGGAAGGTGTGAGGGGCTACTCCGCCTTCCAGATATCGCCCCACACGGAATTACATAAATCAATGCAGTAGTCAAAGGAAAAATTCTTGTCCTGGGCGATGATTTCGTTTTGTGCACCCAATTCCTCTGAATAATCCTCCAGAAAATAAGTGGTCACGCCGTCCGCACCGGAAGTAACATGACTGACCAGGGGACGCACGCCATACTCTTTGATTTCTGCCTCCCCGGATTCATTCTTTGCAATAGTCACCTCTGCCATACCGCCCACCATGCGGTTTGCCACATCTTTTCCGGTGCCGGAAGTCCAGTTCACAAAATTGCCCAGCGAATAATAAACCAGCATTTCATGTCCGCTCTCCTCATCCGTCACCCACTCGATTGGCTCAATCACATGGGGATGAGTGCCCAGCACCAGATCGGCACCGTTTTCCAGAAAAATCTGCGTCCATTTCTCCTGGGAGGAATCCGGCGTCAACCGGTATTCCGTGCCCCAGTGGGGACAGACAATGGTAAAATCCGCCAGTTCCTCCGCTCGCCGGATATCCGCAGCCACCTGTTTTTCATCCAGCATATCCACAGCATAGGGCATCCCCTTGGGAAGGGAAATTCCGTTTGTTCCATAGGTATAGTTCAAAACCGCTATCCGCAGTTCCGGCAGTTCAATAATTACCGGGTCTGCACCGCAGGATGTGGAAGTGTCTGGGGTATCGTGAATCCCCAGAACGGTAATATCCGGGTACTGCTCTCTCCAATGTGTGGCACAGCTTACCAGCCCTGCCTTTCCTTTATCCAGGGCATGGTTTGTGGCATGGCAAATTACATCAAAGCCTGCATCCACCAGGGAATCACAGAGGCTGAAATCCGCATTGAAAGAAGGATACCCGGAAATTCCTAAATCTGCTCCACCAATGATGACCTCCTGATTCACCAGTGCCAGATCAGCCGCTGAAATCGCATCCTTTGTATGTTCAAAAAGTGAATCATAGTCATAACTTCCATCTGCCTGTCTGCAGCTTTGCTCCACAGGCGTATGGAGCAGGATATCCCCCACCATGATAATCTTGTATTCTGCCGGCGCCTCCGAGGTTTCTTCCACCAATTCTTCCGCGGATACCGCCGCCACCGTGAGGGTGTTCTGTGCCTCCGCCACCGGGCTTTCCACAGACACAGCGCTTTCGCTTTCCATCAAAGCACTGCTTTCCAGTGTGGTGGCTGTCCTTCCACTTTCCGTGTTGCCACATCCGGAAAGCAAAGCGATTGTCACGATGCAAGTGCAAAACCATAAACGTTGCTTTAATTGAAAGTAAATTTTATTTTTCATTGGGGTATTTCTCTCGTTTCTTAGTTAAATGATGTTATAGAAGGCAATTATGCATAAGCAAGAACTTTTGTAGCGACGGCATTATTCTTCTTGTCAATAACAGTCCATCTAACCATATCCCTCTATTCTCTCTCATTGTAACACAAAACCAGGGTTCCTGTGTAGCTTATCCGTTCTACACAGGAACCCTGGTTTTATATTTTCACTTTATTCTATTTCTCTCTTAGGAAAACAGCGGGGTGGAGAGGTAACGGTCTCCGGAGTCGGGCAGAAGAACCACGATGTTCTTGTCTTTATTCTCGGGACGGGCTGCCAGAATGGTAGCTGCCTTCAATGCAGCACCGGAAGAAATACCTACCAGAGTACCCTCGGACACTGCAAAGCGTTTGCCCTCTACAAAGGCATCCTCATTGTCGATGGCGATAACTTCATCGTAAACCTTGGTGTTTAATACATCGGGCACGAAACCGGCACCGATACCCTGAATTTTATGAGGGCCGGCCACACCGGTGGAGAGAACTGCACTGGTGGCAGGCTCTACCGCTACCACTTTCACATTGGGATTCTGGGACTTCAGATACTCGCCCACACCGGTAACAGTGCCGCCTGTTCCTACGCCTGCTACGAAGATGTCAACCTTTCCATCGGTATCGTTCCAGATTTCTGGACCGGTGGCTGCTTTATGTATCTTCGGGTTTGCAGGGTTCACAAACTGACCCAGGATGATGGAACCGGGGATTTCCTTGTTTAACTCGTCAGCTTTGGCAATGGCACCCTTCATGCCCTTTGCACCCTCGGTGAGAACCAGTTCTGCACCGTAAGCCTTTAACATGTTACGACGCTCTACGCTCATGGTGTCCGGCAGTGTGAGAATCACATGGTAGCCTTTTGCGGCTGCTACGGATGCAAGACCGATACCGGTATTGCCGGAAGTAGGCTCGATGATTGTTGCGCCGGGTTTCAATTTACCGGATGCCTCTGCATCCTCAATCATTGCCAGTGCCACTCTGTCCTTTACGGAACCTGCGGGGTTAAATGCCTCCAGCTTTACAATAATATGGGCACCTTCCACACCGGCTGCCTGTGCATAACGGCTCGCCTCCACCAGGGGAGTGGAACCAACTAATTCTAATACGCTCTTTTTAATATTTGCCAT
>CAKRTZ010000024.1 GCA_934402515.1 uncultured Lachnospiraceae bacterium | reverse complement strand
GGGTACATAAGCTGCTTTGCCCTGCTGTTAGAAGGAAACCATAGAAAGCAGGGAAAGAAGGAGAACATGAGCAACACCAGTACGCCCTACGATGACGCCCAGCGGACGCTGAGCGTGGACTGCCCCAGTTTATTGATTCCCTTAGTAAATGAGGCATTCCAGACAGACTATCCCTTAGATGCGAATGTAAAGCTATACAACAACGAATTTTTCATTACCACAGGAAATGACCAGAAACGAATCACGGATTCGAATTTCTCCATTGATGGAGAGGCAACGACCCGTTACCACTTTGAGTGTCAGAGTACGGAAGATGGCAGTCTGGCACTAAGGCTCTTTGAGTATGGAGCACAGATAGCCTTGACCATGGCAGACTATTCCAAAGATGAGAGTGCTTTTATTTTCCCTCATGCGGCGGTGTTATATTTACGGACGGAGAACACCACACCATCCTCAATAAAAATGCGGATAGTTACACCAGGAGGAGATGTGTCTTATGAAATCCCGGTGGTAAAGGTGCAGGACTACGGACTGGAAGAAATTTTTGGGAAACGGTTATTGTTTTTGTTACCTTACTATTTCTTGAGATACCAGTTGGAAGTGCTGGAAAGAGATGCGGATGCCAGATTAGCATTGCGTCAGACCTATCAGGACATTTTCCAACAGCTGAGCCTGCTGGAGCAGGGAGGAGAAATTACGGAATTTACCCGCCAGTCCCTAAAGGCGATGATTGATAAAGTGGCGATGTTTCGGGCAAGTAAATATGCCAGTGTGCAGAAGGAGGTAGAGGAAATCATGGGTGGAAAAATTTTAAACTATGAGGCGAAAGATATCAGGAATAAGGCATTACGGGAAGGAAAAGAGGCTGGCAAGCAGGAGGGCATTGCTGAGTTAATTGTTAAGATGTACAAGAATGGATTCAAACCAGAGCAGATTGCATCAGCGATAGATAAGAGTGTGGACGAGATAAGAGAAATCCTTGGTAAAAAATGATATAATTTCATACGTTGAAAGTGAAGTGTCCCTCAACTCATCATGTGATGGGTTGAGGGATTTTTTTGGATTCTTGTAAAACGTGTGACGAGGAGAATTTTCAGCTGTTGGAATCGTCCAACTCCAGCAATTTATGGATCGCCGGTTGCAGCTCCGGATGCTCCCGGTAGCTTTTTAACAGTTTTTGTTCGAAGATTGTGGGCTGGATAAAAGATTTCTCATCGTAGCCAAAAGCATCCAGAATGTTATCAATATGATAAATTTTACAAAGCTTCAGCAGAATGTCAGCATCCGGCTGTGCCTGACCGGACTCCCATCCGTAGATTGTCTTGTCTGCAACGATATTCTGATCCACAGACAGCTGGGAGGCAACATCATGCACGGTCAGGTTATTCTGTTTTCGGTAAAACTTTAACTTCTTTGCAATATTATCATTCTTCATAGGTGAAACCTTTTCGTAAAAAGCTTTGTTTTTTCTATCATAAGCAGAGGATAAAGGGAAGTCAAATGGTTCTTAGAAAGTAGGAATACAGGTGCTTGATATTCTTAGAATCTAAGAATATAATGGTAGATAATTCCAGAAAAGCGAGAATGGAGGTTTGTGATATGCCGTTGGATGTGACGAATTGCATTGCAAAATACATAGCCGATAATCGGATCTCCATCCGGCAGATCGCAGGCGATACCGGAATCAAAGAAGAAAAACTGATTCCGGGTACGACGCAGAAACTGGACAGTCACGAATTTCTTACTTTATGTCAATATCTTCAGATAAAACCGGAAGCTTTGGAAAATGTCGAATGATCCGGTGTCTTTTGCTTGTACATCCCCTGTATAATATGATAAAATAATCTGTAAACCATAGAGAAGGGGTCATAAACATGGAACAGAATAAAACGAGAGAACAAATTGAAAAGATAGATAACACTTCCCTTGAGAAGGCAATCAAGGATTTTTCTGCTGATCAGAGTAAGGAAAATATGGTACAGTTGATGGCGAATATGCATCCTGCAATCCTGTTTGTACCGGCAACGTTTCCGGCAGATATGGACAAGAGCCTGTTAAAAGACTTGTCTTCAGGTCAGCCGAACAAAATCCCCCAGGGAGTGAAACTGATTCCGGCTGTACTGAAGAATACCATGGGTGATAAATTTTTCCCGGTATTTACCAGCAGGGAACAAATCCCGGCGGATCAGAAATATCCGGCAATGCTTTGTCTTCCCTTTGTTGAATGCCGCAATCTGATTGATAAGGCAAATGGCGAGATCAAGGCGATGGTGGTGAACCCTTTTACCAATAACCTGATTTTAAATCCTGCGTTCATGGAGGCAACCAAGAAAGCAGAGCAGCAGCGTCCCCAAGCAAAGCGGGTACAGATGACAGTGAAAGAATTTAACACCATGGTGCGCGCTCAGATAGAGAGGGGTGTTCTGCCCAAGCAGATCCTGGAAAACGGGGAAGCAATGGTAGACAAGATCTGTGAGGAAAGAGAAGAGTTTATCTACGGGATGTATGCAAAGTCTTATGAGACAGGAAGCGTAGCATGCCCTTACACCGTGGATGATTTTTCTGTTATGGTATTGGATCTGAGTGATACCATGCGGTACATTAATATCAAACTGCCGGAGAAAAATCTGGAGAAGGGTGCAGCAAAAGCAATTTATATTGTCTGGAATCCCCAGGAAAAGAAAGCCTTTTACTATATGGCACAGGTGATTGAACCGGGCAAGGCACAGTTATTGCAGGTCTGTGGTCCGAAAGAGGTACGAAACCTGGGCCCCGCACCGGCAGAGGGCGAAGAGATCCGCAGCATCATGGAGCTCTTTGAACAGTAAGCGGAAGCGTTGCGTATATTATAACAGCAGCGTGGAATCATGGAGAAAGCAAAATGACATTTAAAAGAATAGATGAAAGCACGATTCGTTGTATCGTGACGGAAGAGGATATGGAAGAAAACGGACTGGAACTGGATGATTTCTTCACACAGTCCGATAAGGCACAGGATTTCCTGCGGGAAGTGGTGGAACAGGCGTCAGAGGAAGTAGGCTATGATTCCGGTCAGGGAATGGTGTCTTTACAGATCATGCCGCTTCCCAATCACGGGCTGGCCATTACTTTTTCTGAGTCCGAGAGTAAAGAGTGGCACGATGTGATGGAAAATATCAAGGGAATCATCGAAGATGTAAAGGAACGTGTGAAGGAAAAAGGCACTCTGCAGGACGGTGATGCTCCGGAGAAGGAGGAAGAAGTATCTGCAGTGACGATTCCGGCAGACAAGGCAAACAAAGGAAAGAGAGAAATAGAAAAAGTCCGGCTCTTTGCGTTTGTCAACCTGCGATTTGCCATTCAATATGCGAAAACCGTACAGGAAAAGGGAGCTGTACGCAGTACCCTTTATAAGGATAAGGCGAACAACGTTTTTTATATGACACTGGAGAAAGGGCGTCTTTCCACACATAAATACAATGTTCTCTGCTCAAATGCCACGGAATTTGCCACTTATATGGTTGACGGGCAGCGGATTTTGGACTATCTGAAGGAACGGGGAGAAATACTGGTGGAAAACCGCGCAGTAAAGGTACTGGCGAAACTGTAATGGAAAAGAAAGAAACCGAAAAGAAAAATAAAATAGCGATGGGGTGTGACTACTGCAGCTTTTATATGTATGACGAGGACGATGAAAGCTATTTTTGCGATAAGGATCTGGACGAAGATGAAATGTATCGGTTTCTCACCGGACAATCCATGGAGTGCCCTTATTTTCAATACGGCGATGAATATCGGGTAGTGCGGCATCAGATGTAGAGATAAATCATGGTGATGTGAAAGCAAAAGATGTGCTTTCACATCATTTTTTTATTAAAGTATAAATAAGACAATTTTGACAAAAAAAGAGAAATAAAACTGTTAAAAATATAAAAGTTGCAAAAAAACAATTGACTAATTTAATGTATAGAAGTATTATCTAATTGTATCGAACGGGTTCGATACAATTATTTTCATAGATATCGAACGGGTTCGATAAAAAATAGACTAAAGAAAGATGGGAGTTCACATGAAAAAGAAAAACAAATGGAAAAAGGTGTTTCAAAGCTGGCAATTATATGTGCTTTTACTACCGGCAGTAATTTGGATTTTGGTTTTTGCATATTACCCTATGTATGGTTTGTTGATTGCTTTTAAAGATTTTAAAATACGTAAGGGCATTTTAATGAGTCCTTGGGTTGATCCTATATGGAAACACTTTGCGCAGTTTTTTACTACAAGTATAGCTGTTACAGCAATCAAAAATACGATTGTTATTAGTTTACTTTCCTTGTTGATTGCATTTCCAATTCCAATTATTTTTGCATTATTGTTAAATCAAGTACGAAATAAAAGGATGAGAAAAGCAATCCAGACAATCTCTTATGCACCGTATTTTTTATCCAGTGTTATTATTATCAGTCTTATTAATTTGTTATTTTCGACAGAGGGAATTGTAAATGGAGTTATTACCAGCATGGGTGGAAACGTAATTCACTTTACTAGCATGGCAAAATGGTTTCGACCATTGTATGTGGGATCTACAGTCTGGCAGACAATGGGCTTTAATGCTGTTATTTATATCGCAGCATTGGTCGGAATTAGTCCGGATTATTATGAAGCTGCGACACTTGATGGAGCATCTGCTTTTCAAAAAATTAAATACATCGAATTACCTCTAATAGCACCTACAATTATTCTTATGTTAATTTTGACAATTGGAAATATTATGAATGTTGGATATGAAAAGGCTTATTTAATGCAGAATGGAACAAATACAACGGTAAGTGAGTTAATTTCCACCTATGTATATAAAGTGGGGTTACAAAGTGCACAATACAGCTTTGCTACGGCAGTGGGACTTTTTAATTCTGTAGTCAACTTTATTATACTGTTGCTGGCCAATCAAGTATCGAAACGTGTTAGTGATATCAGTATTTTCTAATGAGAGAAAGGAACAGCATGAAACATTATCTTATTAATAATGATAAATTCTTTAAAACACTGATTTATATTGTACTGATTATTATCAGTATTAGTATTTTGTATCCTTTGTATTATGTAGTAATTGCATCTGTTACAGAACCATCTATAGTGGGAAGTGGTAAAATATTATTATATCCTGAAAAACTATATCTGGAAGGATATAAACAGGCACTTTCATATAGTCCGCTTTGGCGGGGATATGCAAACACTGTTATTCAGACGGTAGTTGGAACTTTAATTGCTTTGGTGCTTACAATTCCAGCAGGATATGCACTATCTAGAGTAGATCTACCAGGGCGAAGAGGATTAATGTTTTTATTCACATTTACAATGTTTTTTAATGGTGGTCTTATTCCACTTTATCTTACAGTTCGTCAATTGGGAATTTATGATACGATCTGGGGAGTTATTTTGCCGGTAGCACTTTCTGCATATAATTTGATTGTATGCAGATCATTCTTTGAAAGTGGTATTCCAATAGAACTATTGGAAGCAGCACGGATTGACGGGTGCAGTAATTTTGGATTTTTCTTTAAAATCGCAATACCGCTTTCTAAAACAATTATAGCAGTACTTTGTCTTTTTTATGCGACAGGATTGTGGAATCAGTTTTTTTATCCGTTAATGTTCTTAGGAAGTGAAGACAAAATGCCATTACAAGTGGTATTACGCAATCTTATTTTATTAAATCAGGCAAGCTCCATGACAACAGATATCCAGGTCGCGATGGAAAGACAAAAACTGGCACAGCAACTAAAATATTGTGTTGTTGTAGCTTCAGCTGCACCATTGATGATGGTTTATCCATTTCTACAAAAATATTTTGCCAAAGGCGTAACTATTGGTGCGGTAAAAGGATAGAATAAATCTTCTTTTTCGTAAAGTCAGATAGCGCGCATATATTCCATGGAAATCTAGAAGAACGGAAAAGAAGTTTTATATAAAAGCAAATCAATGTAACTAGCCAGGAGGCTGGAAAGGGAGGTACGTAATGAAGAAAAAAATAGTAACGCTTACTTTGGCGACAACACTAATTGCAGGTTTGTTAACAGGGTGTCAAAGCGGAAATAGCCAAACGGATGTGAAAGAAAATTCTACGGAGACTGCAAGTACTGCATCGGGAGATGAACTTACGAAACAGGAACAAGAAGCAGTAGAAGCTGGATTAATCAATCTGGATGGTACACTGCCTATTATCACTGACCCAGAAGCTTTTGAAGAAAAATATGGAAATATCAGTATGCATTTTATTACAAGTGCAGATCGGGTTATACCAGTAGACCAGCTGGAGTTGGTACAGGACTGGGCAAAAGAAACAGGAGTATACTTTGATTGGACAACAATACCTGCGGAAGGAGCTACAGAAAAGATCAGCCTGTTGCTGGCATCAGGCGATGAATTACCGGATGTGTTCTGGAATTTAGGGGATGGAAAAAGTGGAAATATTGTCTGTCAGTATGAGGATCAGGATATCTTCTATCCCACCAATGATTTAATTAAAGACTATGCACCAGCATTGAAAAAAATACTTGATAGTAATCCCAGATATTGGAGTGAAATTACGGCACCTAGTGGAAATACATATGGATTTCCCTACATTGAAGAAATGTTAAATTGTGTACTTTCTCCTGGTCCGTTTGTAATCAATAAGACATGGCTGGATCAGTTAGGACTTGAAGTTCCGACGACTGTAGAAGAATTTGAGAACTGTTTAAAAGCATTCCGTGACGGTGGAGACTTAAACGGAAACGGGAAAGCTGATGAGATTCCTTTAGCGACAAAGTTTGGATCAGATGACACCTTCGGATCGTATGATATGTTTTACCGTTTTACGGGGGCTTTTGGAAGTGCGGACTCATATTGCGGAGGAAATTCTTATGCCGATCATCTTAGATTGGTGGATGGAAAAGTAACTTTTACTGCAATGGATGATGCTTTTTATAAAACAGCAAATTATTTTCATGAGTTACAAAGCGAAAATCTAATTTGGAGCGGTTCCTTTGAGGCTGATGAAAGTGCAGCTTATTATAACACATTATTAAAAGGTGAAGAAGCAACAATTGGAGCTTTTGGTGTATGGGATATGTCTCAGGTTGTTTCTGAAGATGTAAGAAGTGAATATGTTGGAGTTCCGCGTCTACAGGGACCTGATGGAAAGACAGGATTTGCACTGAATTATTCGGAATTACAGGACTCCTCTAACACTGCAATAACGACAGAGTGCGAATTCCCTCATGTTGTAGCAAGGTTTGTCGATTATCTTGTAAGTGATCCGTACCGTTCTTTACAGGCTAACTGGGGAAAAATTGGGTATGCATGGCAGTTGGATGATGAGAATATGATGTATGTTCCTGTGGATGACGAAGGAAGACAAATTGTTCAGGGCTTTGAAAGCTATACAGCAGCACGTATGAATACCACTCCTTGTAGAGGATCTATGATTGTATTAAATGAGTATTATGATAAATATGTTAAATTAGATATCAATACTATTGATGCTTATCAGCAAGTAAATGGAAAGGCAGAGATTCTTGAAGAATATGATACAATTCCTAAAGTTTTGATGACTAATGAGGAATTAAATACATTGGCACAAATTCAACCAACAATTTCTGATATTGTAAATCGGTATGTCACCGATTGGGTATTAAATGGAACCAGTGAGGAATCCTGGAATCAGTATAAGGAAGAATTGCAGGCAGCAGGAGTTGAACAGTTGGTCGATCTGTATCAGCAGGCAGTAGATAGAACTAGTGTAAAATAAAAGATAAAAACAGAGAGGGAATAATAGAATGCAAGAGCAATTTATGTATGGAACAGAAACACTTACATATCAGCTATTCCCAATCATGAAGAGTGGGGGAGCAAGGCTTCCCCTACTCCTCTGGATTGAGGGCAGCAATGAAGGTATAGAAGATAGAATTCAAAAGGATATGCAACAAATTTGCCAAAGCAAGAATATAAATTTGGCTATTATTTACCTTAAATTTTCCCAGAGATTTGAAAATGTCAGAATTTGTAAAACAATCCAAAAATTCGTCTTTGAAATTAGAAAGCAATATCAGATGGATGTGTGTAAAACCTATCTTGCAGGATATGGAACTGGTGCTTATGGTGTAAGCCAGTTACTTTCAAAATACCCAAGATTATTTGCAGCAGCCATTTTGATTAACAGTTATGGCGACCCTTATCAGATAAGGAATGCAAAAGAAGTTCCTATGTGGTTTATTTATGGAAGTGAAAAACTAAAAGAGGAATTTGGCGTACATAGAACAAAAGAAACCAGGAATATTTTAAAAGATGGCAGAGATTTACAACAATCATTAAGAAATGTAGGCTTTCAATGTAAGAGCACAGAATTAACAGATAATAAAACTTGCATAGAATTATTTGAAAAACAGGGAATAGATTGGTTGCTAAGACAAAACAGGAGAGCTATATTCCGTGTGGAAATGATTATGCCTTCAGTCTTTCGTATTGACGATTATTTTATGTCTTCATGCTATTTGATCGAGGGAAAAGACAATGCATTGTTAATTGATACAGGAATGGGAGAAGGTGATTTCAAGGGAATTGTAGATAGGTTGACTTCCAAACCTGTTATTTTAGCCATCACGCATCCACATCCAGACCATATGTATCATGCTGGTCTCTTTCAGAAAATTTATATACATGAGGACGCAGCAGATAAATTTGAAACTATTTTTGAAGAAATGAGAAATATGGATATCTCACAGTTTGACAACATGTACGGCATGAAACTTCCTGAATTGAAAAATAAAAAAGCAATGGACATATGCAGATTAAAGGATGGGGATTGCCTGGATTTAGGTGGAGGTTGCCACATAGAAGTTATTTTCTTACCAGGACATACAGCATACGATTGCGTATTTGTTGATGATATGCATCAACTTGTATTCACTGGAGACGCAGTAGGCTCTGGATATACTGTTGGAATTCCAACAAGTAGAAAAACGGTTAAATCAAATATAGAAAATTATAAAAATACTTTAGATAATTTTTTAATAAGATATGCTGATAGAGTAAAGGAATATGGCTTTCTGGGAGGTCATTTCATACAGGAGAATGGATGTGACGATACAAAACAAGAAGATTATTTGAGTAACCAATCGACATATTTTAATCCTTTGTCACTGCAGGTAGTAAAGGATATGAGCGAATTATGCGCAAAAATTTTAATGGGTGAATATGATAATGAGATGACTCAGGATGAATATTCATGGAGTTATGGGTCGGCAAGAATTAGTGGGCATTTTTCATAAGAGTATTGTTGAATGGATTTGTTTTACCAACTATAATTGATATTAAAATAGTATGGGAAGGAAATCAGGATGGCAGGAATCAGAGATGTAGCAAAAAGAGCAAACGTATCAATAAGTACGGTTTCACTAGTTCTGAATAATAATGGGTATGTTTCAGCAGAAACAAGAGCAAACGTTCTTAAGGCAATGAAAGAACTAAAATATGTACCGAATGAACTGGCAAGGAATCTATATCATAATCGAACAAATATTGTAGGAATTATTCTTCCTGATATCCTGCATCCTTTTTTTGGAACATTTGCGAAATATGCAGAAATGGAACTTCATAAAAAAGGATTTAAAACAATGCTATGTAGTACTGTAAGGAAAGACAATGGAGAAAAAGAATATATTGATATGTTAAAACGCCAGATGATGGATGGAATCATTATGGGGACGCATACTTTAGACATTCAGGAATACGAAGAACTTGATAAACCAATTGTAAGCTTAGATCGATATATTAATGACAAAATACCTATTGTTCGTTCTAATCATTTGAAAGGTGGACATCTAGCAGCCATGCAGTTCATTGAATGTGGCTGCAAAAATGTACTGCAATTCAAGGGAGATATCAGAGTAAAGACGCCGGCACATGAATACCACACTTCATGCGCTCAAACATTAAAAGAACATGGTGTTAATGTTCATATTTTTCATTTCCCTTGGAACAAATGGGACTTTGAAACTTTTGATAAACAGGTACAGGCTGCACTGAAAAAATATCCACAGATAGATGGAATATTTGGTCCGGATTTGATTGCACTTGCAGCACTAAAAAGGGCAAAAGAGTATCATAAACAGGTACCAGAAGAATTAAAACTGATTTCCTATGATGGAACCATTGTGACGAGTATGTACCCAATAGAAATTACAAGTGTATGTCAGAATATTGAGTTATTGGCAAAGACATCAGTAGATTTACTAGTACAACAGATCAACGGAAAACAATTAAAAAAAACAGAGTATATATTGGATATAGAACTAAAAAAGAGAGATACAACATGAAAAAAACATATAGAACAATGAAAAAATTTCTATTAATTCCTATTGCAGTTAATCAAGTGGAATACTTACTTTCTGTAAATATTAATTCAGAAAAATATTATGAATATATGGTACCGCAAGAAGAAACAAATGCAATTTATAGCTTTCAATATTATGCAGCACTTCCAATCGAACCAGAAAGTGAAGTAGTATTAGAAGGAGAATTTTCGGATGCTTTTTGGAATGCCATTGCTTTTTCAGACACTGTACCTGAGAATGTATCAAGGCATCCTGTGATTCATTTTGCGCCCAATACTGGATGGATGAACGATCCAAATGGTTTTTTTTATCAGGATGGAGTTTATCATCTTTACTTTCAACATAATCCAATGAATAAGATATGGGGAAATATGAGTTGGGGACATGCAATAAGTAAGGATTTGTTACATTGGGAGCAGCGGGAAGATGTAATGTTTCCAGATAAAGAAGGAACGATGTTTTCAGGCTGTGCAGTTTTGAATGATAGAGGAATGTTAAATCTTCCCCAGCATTGTCCACTATTTTTCTATACATGTGCTGGAGGAACATCTAATTGGAGTCAGGGGCAGCCTCATACTCAGCAAATAGCGTGGAGTCCGGATCAAGGAAATACACTTGTAAAAATGGAATCCATTGTAGTAAAAGAAATCTGTGAAGGAAATAGAGATCCCAAAGTATATTGGCATGAAGAAACGCAGGGGTATTACATGGTTTTATACCTGGAAAAGTATGAGTTTGCTATTTTACGATCTGAAAATTTAAGGGATTGGAATCTGACACAGCAATTTGTACTTGATGGGGCATGGGAATGTCCAGATTTGAGAAAGTTACCTATAGATAATGGAGAAAGCGCATGGATATTCTGGTGTGCAGATGGATACTACTGGGTTGGTGATTTTGATGGTTATGTGTTTAAACCTGTTTCAAAACGAAAAAAAGCATATATGACAGTACTTCCCTATGCAGCACAAACGTGTGTTGGCGAGAATAGGGTAATTAGTATTCCATGGATGAGAACGGAAAATTCGACAAAAACTTATACGGGTATAATGGGGTTACCAAGAGAACTGATTTTGGTTAGAGAGCAGGAAGAATTATGTCTCCAATTAAGACCTGTAAAGGAAATGTTAGAACATCGAAAAGCAATTTCATGGAAAAAAAAGGAACCATTCACTGTGGAAGTTGATATCAATAGTGCAGTGGAAATAGAAATAAATGTAAAAGATGAAAATGTTCAAGTACAATTTGGGAAAACAAAAGTTCAATGGAATAAAGAGACCAATGATCTTTTTATTTCAAATTGTGTGTTTCAAAAAAACAGGAATGAGTGGAGAAACACAGAAGAAGAGGAACAAATAAGTAAAATAGAAAAAATACATCTTGGAAGAAAACCTACTAAAATGGACTTGTTATTTGATGAGGAAATTTTGGAAATTACCATTGATAATGGATTCGAGTGTATTGCAGTAGAACTAGAAAAAATAGATGCTGCACAAACGGGAAGTGTTATAGTGCAGGGATGTAAAGATGCAAATTTATATGAGATTAAGTAAATAGAAAAGTTATTTGCAATGAATAAAACTGTTGGTCTATCGTAGATTCTTTTTATAGGGCTGGCAGTTTTATTATGCATTTGAAAGTAGTGCAAGAGATACTATTTTGTTTTCTGATTGTCAGGACGGGCAAAATACTGCGTAAACTTATTTGGTAAATTTCATAAAACAGTTGGGAATGGAACAGGGATGTGTTATAATGAAATGATAAATGTGGGAGGAGTTCCATGAAAAAAAGAGGACAATATCAAAGCATGGCAGTCAGCAAAAAATGCTTATCTGTGATATATGGTCTGATTGCTGTCACATTGGTACTAATCTGCCTGTTGCAGGCTTTTTCTCCATATAAGGATATGTGGTTTGGAAGCGGAAAATGTTCTGTATGGGATATGGGATGGATCTATGAGCGGGAAGATGGCACAGATATCAGAGTCAGCCTGCCGACACAGCTTGATGTGGAGAAAGCGACCAGAGTCCGGTTACATAATACAATTCCCAGTTCCTATGGCCTGGGACAGGTACTTTGCATTCGCAGTTCTCTGCAGGATATTACGTTGGAAATTGATGGGAAAGAGTTTGCCCAATATACAGATAAGGATTATCGGTTGCTTGGAGGCATGTCTGCCAGTGCCTGGCTGTTTGTACAGCTCCCTGCTGACAGCGCCGGGAAAACACTCACCCTTGTGATTGAAAGTAAGGTGCCTCAATATCTGGGGAAGATCAATGAGATCTATCTTGGGGATGAAGCAGGAATTATGCTTTATCTGGCACAATCCTATGGAATGCTGGTATTTACCGGAGTCCTGGCAGTGTTGGCCGGAATGGTATTTTTGATGCTGCATTTCTTCTTTCGCAGGAACTTGTTCCGGAACCGTCAGATGCTTTATCTCGGAGGATTCTTTTTCCTGTTTGGGGCATGGATTTTGTGTGAGAGCAAGATCCGCCAGTTTTATGCAGGAAATTTACAATTGTTGAATTCCATGGCATTTTTCATGGTAATGCTGATGCCGATTCCCTTACTTTGGTATTGCAATGAAATTGAAGAAAAGCGGTATGAGAAACTGTTTTTCTGGGGAACCATTGTGTATGCAGTCAACTTTTTTGTGAATCTGTTTCTGGTAAGAGGCGGTTTGCAGGAATTTGTGGAGACTACCGCTTGGACGAATACCTTGTTAATCTTCGGAGGTATTTTATGCCTTTGGACCATGATTTGCTCCATGAAAGAGAAGAAGAGCAATGATGTGAAAGTAATGCTGATCGGCTGTGGATTGATGGTACTTTTCGGTGGACTTGATCTGTTCCAGTACTGGTGCCAGAATTCCATGAAACTGGGAACATTTAGCTGTGTGGGTATTCTGTTGTTTATGGTGTTAGTTACGATCAGCAGTTTCCAGAAGGTGATTGATGTGACCAGACAGCGGACACAGGCCGCACAGATGAGCAAAGAAAAGACGGATTTTATGAGCGATATCAGCAGGGAAGTCAACCCTTTGCTTCAAACGATCCAGCGCGTGCTGAAGCAGTTGAGTGGCCTGCGTCTGGCGGCGGAACAGAGAGCCTGCGTGGATACCATACAGACGGCAGCAGTTCAGATTTCCGGGGTAATGGAGAGAGTCAGAGATTACACAGATGGCGAGGATAACGAACTGACCCTGGAAGAATGTGACTATGAGTTTGTTCCTTATATGAGAGATATTCTCAGCGCCCTGCAGTATCAGTTTAAGGATAATCCGGTAAGACTGCTTACAACGATTGATCCGGCAATTCCTACCATTCTTTTTGGAGACGAGGTACAGGTACGGCGGCTGATCTTTGGAGTTCTGGGCAAGGTACTGGCGGATTCTCTGGAGGGTACCATTCGTTTCAGTCTGCGGTTTGCAGAGGTGGATGAAGACGAAGGAGCCTATGTGATGGAACTCTACATCAATGAGCCGGACGCTTTCCAGAAGTCAATGGTGAGTGAGAAATTACTGGAAATTCTCCATGCAGAACTGGATGTCCGGACGGAGTATGGCTTAGTAGAGGGAACGCTGGTGCGGCTGCGTGTTCCCCAGGTAGTACGGGACTGGACGGCATCAAATTTCCGGATTCCTCCGGAAATGGAAGCGGAAGGATCTATTTCCCGCTCCTTTTTCAAAGCGCCCAAGGCAAAAATTATGCTGGTGGATGACAGACAGGTGGATCTTCTGGTGGAAAAAGCGCTTCTGGAACGCTATGGAACACAGTTTGTATTGATGCAGAGCGGACAGCAGGCGATCGACTATCTGGAGGAGCATAGGGATGTGGATCTGGTGATGATCGATATGGATATCCTGGGAATGGATGCCGCCGAGTGCGTGACCAGACTGCGGGCAATTCCGGATGAGTATTTCCGTCAGCTGCCCGTGATTGCAATGCTGAACGATGATGATCTGGTGCTTATGGAAGCAGCACTGCGGGAGGGCATGAATGCCTGGATCGTCAAACCGTTCAATATGCAGTGCGTAGATGCTGTTATGCGAATGTATCTGCCCAGGGAGAAGAGACAGGAAGTCTCCATTCTTGAGTTACTCCAATGGGAGCCCGGAGAGAGGGAAAAGGAAGAGAAAGGCTATAAAAAACTCATTGACTCCCTGGAAGGAATCAATGTGTCCCACGGACTGCGCTACTGTGTATACCGGATGCCGGTGTATATTTCAGCACTGCGAATCTTTGTCAACCTGGAATGGATGGATAAACTGACTTACTATCTGAATAAAAACAATCTGAAGAAGTACGGCGAGAGCCTGCATTATGTGCTACGATGCGCGCGAAGTATCGGAGCACAGGAATTTGCCGACTGGTCTCTTGCCATGAGCAATGCCGTAAAACGGGGAGATATGGCATATCTGCAGGAAAACGAGCAGGAGTTTACGCAGGCTTACCAGCATGTTCATGATGTAGTCAAGAAAGCTTTACAGGGCTATGATGAGGATCGAATGTAAATAGAAGGAGGAAATCCTATGGAGAATATAATCGACTATATTCGTCATACTAATGAAACCTTCGAGGAAAAGAAATGGAATGAGGTGGATAGTCTTGTCCTGTGCCAGCTTTCTTATCTGAAATTTGACGGTCTTGTGCCGGGGGCAGATCTGGAGAGTAAGTGCAGGCGCAACAAAGAAAGACTTACTATACGGAAAATTGATCAAAGCCCGGATCGGGAACGGTTGTTTCGGGATGAGCGCTATGCTAAGGATAACAGGGAGTTCTGGGTGGCACTGCTCCACAGCAGGCGGTTTCAGAATATAGAACTGGACTATATGGTGGATCTGGTGGACAAGGACACAGAGACCCAGTTTGCCGCGGTTACTTTTTTCCTTCCGGATGGCGCAGTTTATGTGGCATTCCGGGGAACGGACGAGAGTATTATTGGTTGGAAGGAGGACTTTAATCTGGCATTTTCCAAGCCGGTTCCGGCTCAGGAAAAAAGCGTGGTTTATCTGAATCTGGCGGCTCATCATATCCGGGGACCACTCTATGTCGGGGGACATTCCAAAGGGGGAAATCTGGCTATTTACGCTTCTATGTACTGTAATCCCAGAATTCAAAACAAGATTACCCGGATCTACAGTATGGACGGGCCGGGATTTCGTCCGGAGACCCTGCAGCAGGGACATTATGATGTGATCAGGGACCGGGTGACCAAGATTCTCCCCCATTCTTCCATGGTGGGAATGCTTTTTGAAAAAAAGGCGGACTTTGAAATTGTGGAGAGCAGTGTGACCGGACTGATGCAGCATTACCCATTAACCTGGGTAGTGCAGGGAGACCGCTTCGTCAAGGTAAGTAAACTATATGAACCGGCACATTTTTTGGATGATACCATCAATGAGTGGATTTATTCCCTGGATGAGGAACATATCCGTATCTTTGTTGATACTTTGTTTGAAGTGCTGTATGCTTCGGAATCCGATAACCTGATTGATTTTACGGCGGACTGGATGAAGAGCATGCAGAAGGTGTTTTCGGCATTGAGTGGTTTGGATGAGCAGACAAAAGAAGCAGTGAAAAGTGTGATCAAGGCCTTTTTTGAAATGGGCAGATGTCACATGAAAGAAGAAATGACAGGGTTACTTAAAAATACGAAAGCAAAAATAGAAGGAGAAGGATTATGAGAGTAGGAGCATTGGAGGCCGGCGGCACAAAAATGGTATGTGCGCTGGGAAATGAAAAGGGGGAGATTTTGGAGAGAACTTCGATCCCCACAAAAACACCGGAGGAAACCATGCCGGCACTGATGGATTTCTTCCACCAGTATTCGCTGGATGCAATCGGAATAGGGACCTTTGGACCTGTGGATCTGGACCGCACATCTTCCACATACGGATATATCACATCCACACCGAAGCTCCCCTGGAGAAATTTTGATTTATTGGGAAGCTTTCAGAAAGAATTTTCGATTCCCATCGGACTGGATACGGATGTGAATGCCTCCGCAATCGGTGAGGCAACCTATGGGATTACCAAGGGACTGGACAGCAGTATTTATATTACCGTTGGAACCGGTATTGGAGTGGGTGTTATTCTGGATGGAAAGCCGGTACATGGAATGCAGCATCCGGAAGGCGGACATATCCTTCTGATGAAACATCCCAAAGATACTTATGAGGGAAGATGCCCTTATCACAAAACCTGTCTGGAAGGATTGGCAGCAGGACCTGCAATCGAAGAGCGCTGGGGCAAAAAGGCCATTGAATTGCCGGCAGACTCTTTTGCATGGGAGCTGGAAAGCTATTACCTGGCACAGGCACTGGTGGATTTTACATTGGTTTATTCACCGAAACGTATTGTACTGGGAGGCGGCGTCATGCATCAGGAGCAGCTGCTTCCCATGATCCGCAAACAATATAAAGAACTGTTGAACGGCTATGTGGATACGCCCTATGTAAGAGATCTTGACCATTATATCATTCCCTACAGCCTGAACGACAATCAGGGAATTATGGGATGTATTAAGATCGGTTTGGATGAATTGGAATGCTAGGTGAGTCTGGTATCAGACAGCTGCGTGCAGGAATATCGTTATGGAAGCCTGAAAAATAAAAAAGGGTCATCGAAATGGTTGTGATTTCGATGACCCTTTTTCAGGTGGTGCGCCTAATGGTACGGTACATGTTCCTTAAGGATATGCTTGGTTACAGTAAAGTGTATTACATCCGTGAAACTGGGAAAACTTTTAAAGACAGGTGATTCGTCTTCTTTTCCTCCTTTCAGGTATGGGGAAATTATAGAATAGCATTTATGAGAAATATCGATTATAATGAAGGAGAATATTTTGGAATGAATCCAATCATAGAACAGATCAGTAAAATCGGCATAGTACCCGTCATCGCACTGGATGATGTGCAGGATGCCGAACCACTGGCTCAGGCGCTGATACGTGGTGGGATTGCATGTGCGGAAGTAACTTTCCGTACAGACGCAGCAGAGGAAGCGATCCGAATCATGGCGCAAAAATTTCCTGACATGCTGGTGGGGGCAGGAACGGTTCTGTCTGTAGAACAGGCAGATCAGGCAATGGAGGCCGGCGCAAAGTTTATTGTCAGCCCGGGCTTTCACGAGGGAGTAGTCAGACATTGTATGGAAAAAGGATATCCGGTACTGCCCGGGATCTCCAATCCCTCTGAGGTGGGAAAGGCCATGGATCTGGGATTGGATGTGGTGAAATTTTTCCCTGCAGAGCAAAGCGGAGGCATTGCCATGATTAAAGCAATGGCTGCACCTTATTCCAAGATGAAATTCATGCCGACAGGAGGAATCTCTGCAAAAAATCTTCGGGATTATCTTGATTTTAATAAAATAGTGGCTTGTGGCGGAAGCTGGATGGTGAAAAAGGATCTTGTGTCTGCCGGACAGTTTGACCGGATTGAAGAAATGACCAGGGAAGCGGTAGCAAGTATGCTGGGCTTTGAAATTGATCTGCTGGGAGGTCTGGAACAGAGTAAAGTCACTAAACAGCCGAACATGAGAATTTTCACAAAGGATATGCGGCGGGCAATCTATCATCTGGAAAATAAAGGAGCAAAATTTGATTATGATTCCTGCGTTCGCGATGAGAAAGAGAATATCATGGAAATTTGTCTGAAAGATCAGCCGGGTGGATATACCCTGTGTCTGGTGCAGAGATAAGGAGTAAAAGGCTATGGATTTGAAGATAAGACCGGCGGAAGAATGTAAATATGATGCCGTATCATTAGGTGAAGTGATGCTGCGCCTGGACCCGGGAGAGGGACGTATTCGTACAGCGAGACAGTTCCGTGCCTGGGAAGGCGGCGGAGAATACAATGTGCTAAGAGGGTTACGCAGGTGCTTTGGAATGAAAACCGGCGTGATCACTGCGTTTGCAGATAATGAAGTGGGCAAGCTGATGGAGGATTTTATTCTCCAGGGGGGCGTGGATACATCCCTGATCAAGTGGGTGCCTACAGATGGAATCGGCAGAATCTGCAGAAATGGATTGAACTTTACAGAGCGGGGCTTTGGAATCCGTGGAGCAGTGGGGTGCTCAGATCGTGCCAATACGGCAATTTCTCAGATGAAACCGGAAGATTTTGATTTTGATGATATCTTTGGAAGGCTGGGAGCCAGATGGCTTCATACCGGCGGAATCTATGCAGCATTATCGGAACAGTCCTGTGAGACGGTTCTGGCAGCGATCAAGACAGCGAAAAAATACGGGACGATCGTTTCCTACGATTTGAATTACCGTCCTTCCATGTGGAGTGCCATTGGGGGCCTGGAAAAAGCACGGGAAGTGAATAAGGAAATCGCAAAGTATGTGGATGTCATGATCGGAAACGAGGAGGACTTTACCGCCTGCTTAGGTTTTGAAATTGAAGGTAACGATGCCAATTTAAAACAGCTGAATCTGGATGGTTACAAGAAGATGATCAATGAAGCTGCGAAAACCTATCCGAATTTCAAAGCAGTGGCAACCACGCTTCGGGAGGTAAAAACAGCAACTGTCAATGACTGGAGCGCTATCTGCTGGGCAGATGGGGTAATCTATAAGGCAAAAGACTACAAGGGTCTGGAAATCATGGATCGTGTAGGGGGTGGGGACTCTTTTGCCTCGGGATTGATCTATGGTCTTATGACTACAGCAGACGCTCAACTGGCAGTAGATTATGGGGCAGCGCACGGTGCTCTTGCAATGACCACTCCGGGAGATACAACAATGGCGAGCAGAAAAGAAGTGGAAGCAGTCATGGGCGGAGCGGGCGCAAGAGTGCAGCGTTAAAAAATAAAAAGGGAACTGGTAAGGAAATGGGATATCATGTGAAACCGATGGTAAGTATTATTGTTCCTGTCTATAATGCGCAGGATTTTATGGAGCGGTGTGTGGACAGTATTCTGCAGCAGGAGTACACCAATTTTGAACTGCTTCTGCTGGATGATGGAAGCACGGATCGCTCCGGAGAAATCTGCGACAGATACGCAGAGGCAGATAAGAGAGTCTGTGTCATCCATAAGGAAAATAGTGGAGTGTCGGCCACAAGAAATCTGGCTCTGGATCGTGCCAAGGGAAAGTATATACAGTTTGTGGACAGTGATGACTGGATTGCAGCCGACGCCACCCGGCTTTTTGTGGAAACCGCGGAGAGTACCCAGTGTGATATGGTCATCTGTGATTTTTACCGGGTGGTAGGCGAACGGGTGTCCCACAAGGGCGACATTAAGGCAGAGGGTTTGCTGACCATGGAAGAATTTGCCGGATATATGATGGAGGACCCGGCTGATTTTTATTATGGAGTTCTGTGGAATAAATTTTATCGTAACGAGATTATAAAGAAGCACAATCTGCGAATGGATCATTCCATCAGCTGGTGTGAGGACTTCATGTTTAATCTGGAGTATCTGCGCTATGCGGAGCATGTCTGCCCGATCCATAACCCGCTGTATTACTATGTGAAACGGAAAGGCTCTCTGGTAAGTCAGGGGCTCAGTTTGTCCAATACCATCAAGATGAAACGGGATGTTTTTTCTTATTATAATAACTTCTACAAACATGTTTTTGATGAAGAACAATATGAGAAAAACCGTCTGCAGGTTTACAAGTTTCTGGTGGATTCCGCAAGTGATGGCACCGTGATGCCTTCCCTTCTGCCCGGCGCATGGAAACTGGGAGAAGAGCAGAAAAAAGATAAACCCAAGTATGCGGGGCGGGACATTCACGCCACGTTGCAGCAGCTGCGACAGATTATTGCCATCGCGGATTGCGGTTCCATGAACGAGGCATCCAAGCGGCTTTTCATTTCACAACCCACCCTTTCTGCGGCGGTGAAGGAACTGGAAAAGGGGTTGGGCATTACCATTTTCATGCGTTCCAATCGGGGCATTGTTATTACCCCTGAGGGAGAAGAATTTCTGGGCTATGCCAGAGCGGTGGAGGAACAGTTTAGTCTTCTGGAAGCCCGTTACAGTGTCAATGGTCCGGTAAAGAAAAAATTTTCTGTGTCCATGCAGCACTATTCTTTTGCGGTGGAGGCGTTTATTGCCCTTGCCCGTCAGTTTGGCATGGATGAGTACGAATTTGCGGTGCGGGAAACCCGGACAGCAGAAGTCATTGAGGATGTGAAGAACCAGAAAAGTGAAATCGGTGTCCTCTATCTCAATGAGTTTAACAAAAAAGTCATCAGCAAAATTTTGCGGGAGGCAGAATTGGAATTTGTCCGCCTCTTTGACTGCCAGATTTATGTGTATATGAGCCGGAAAAACCCGCTGGCAGAGAAGGAAATGGTCAGCTTTGAACAGCTGCAGGATTATCCCTGCCTTTCCTTTGAACAGGGAGACCTGAATTCCTTTTATTATGCGGAGGAAGTGTTAAGCACCTACGACTACCGCCAGATTATCAAGGCAAACGACCGGGCTACCATGCTGAATCTCATGGTGGGACTTAATGGCTACACCCTGTGCAGCGGGATTATCTGCCAGGAATTAAACGGCGATGAGTATATTGCAGTGCCTTTAGACACCAGCGAAACCATGACCATCGGCTATATTAAGAAGAAAAAACTTCCTCTCAGTTCTCTGGGAGAGCAGTATATTCAGGAATTAAAGAAATACGAAAATAAGGTGCTCTAGTTATAGAAGAAACTTATAACTGGTTCAAAAAAATAAGAATTAACACTTTTCCTATAGAAATGGTATGATATGGACAGTGAAAGAAAACAACCAAGCAAATTAGGAAAGGAAATGAACCCATGAGCACATTAAAAGAGAGAACTTTAAAATTTGAAACCTTACAGTTACACGTTGGACAGGAAGAGCCGGATCCGGTGACCGATGCGAGAGCCGTTCCCATTTACCAGACTTCTTCCTTTGTATTCCGTAATTCCCAGCATGCAGCAGACCGCTTCGGCTTAAGAGATGCAGGAAACATCTACGGCAGACTGACCAACCCTACCGAGGATGTATTTGAACAGCGTATCGCAGCCTTAGAGGGTGGTGTGGCAGCACTGGCAGTAGGAAGCGGTGCAGCAGCCGTAACCTACGCTATCGAAAACGTAGCACTGGCAGGTGACCACATCGTAGCAGCCAAGAATATTTACGGCGGTACTTACAACCTGTTAGCACATACCCTGGTAGACTTCGGTGTAACCACCACCTTCGTAGATCCTTTTAATTTAGAAGAGGTTGAGGCAGCCATCCAGGACAACACCAAAGCGCTTTACATTGAAACCTTGGGAAATCCCAACTCTGAGGTTGTTGATATTGAGGCATTTGCAAATCTGGCACACAAACATGGACTGCCCCTGTTGGTGGATAACACCTTTGCAACCCCTTACCTGGTTCGTCCCATTGAGTATGGTGCAGATATTGTCATTCATTCCGCAACCAAATTTATCGGTGGACATGGAACCACTATCGGCGGTGTGATTGTGGATGGGGGTCACTTCGACTGGGCAGCATCCGACAAGTTCCCTCAGTTGACTGAGCCCAACCCCAGCTACCATGGTATCAGTTTTGTACAGGCAGCAGGCGCAGCTGCTTATATTACCAGAATCCGTGCCATTCTTTTGAGAGATACCGGAGCAACCATCTCCCCGATTCACTCCTGGATTTTCTTACAGGGTCTGGAGACCTTATCCCTCCGTGTAGAGCGTCATGTGGAGAATGCACTAAAGGTTGTAGAGTTTTTGCAGAAACAGCCCGCCGTAGAGAAGGTAAATCATCCGGCAGCAAGCAGTGATCCGTCACAGAAAGCCCTGTACGAGAAGTATTTCCCCAATGGCGGCGGCTCCATTTTTACCTTTGAAATCAAGGGTGATGCCAAGAAAGCACAGGCATTTATCGATCATCTGAAACTGTTCTCCCTGTTAGCAAATGTGGCAGATGTGAAGTCTCTGGTGATCCATCCGGCATCCACCACTCATGCAGAGTTAAATGAGCAGGAGCAGGCAGACCAGGGTATCAAACCCAACACCATTCGTCTCTCCATCGGAACCGAGAATATTGATGATATTCTGTTTGACTTACAGGAAGCATTTGATGCAGTGAAGTAGGAAAGAGAAAAACTGAATTGAGAAAAATAAACGCCAGCCGGGTTATGACCGACTGGCGTATGTTATTATATAGGAAAATTTTCCAACTATGCCAAATACCGGAACACAAAGATAAAGTGGCAGATACTTCCGGCGAGGACAAAAAGGTGGAAGATTTCATGGCTGCCAAAATTTTTGTGGAGTTGGTTAAAAAGAGGCAGTTTCAAAGCGTAGATAATGCCGCCTATGGTGTAAATGACGCCGCCGGCAAAGAGCCAGCCAAAGGCTGCTGCGGGGAGGGTTTCCATAAGGGGCCGGAACACCAGCACGCAGAGCCATCCCATTGCAATATAAAGAATAGAAGAAAACCATTTCGGGCAGTAAACCCAGAAACCTTTGATAACCATGCCAACGATTGCCACACCCCACACAAGGGCAAGCAGCGGATAGCCAAGATTTTCGCCCAGGGCGATGACGCACACCGGGGTGTAAGAACCGGCAATCAGCACAAAAATCATCATGTGATCCATCTTCTTACAGATGCGTTCCAACCTGCCGCCGATGCTGATGGAGTGGTATAAGGTGCTGGCACCATAGAGCAGAATCATGCTGCTGATAAAAATCCCACAGGACCAGAAAATCATGCCGGTGCCGGACAGCCCAGCCTTAATTAAAAGAGGAACAGCGGCGATGATGGAAAGCATCATGCCGATAAAATGAGTGAATGCACTCCAGGGTTCCCGAATTGTAATCTGTAACATAGTAAAACCTCCATTCTTTCCATTTCCCAAGGTATTTTTTACAATGTGGTTTTAAAAACTACATATAAGATAAACAAATACTACATCATAAAGTATAACCTGTCAATGAAGAATTTATAAAAGATTCCCGGCAATCCATGTGGATTTTATAAGATATCGGAAGTATAATAAAAAATATGGGTATTGAACAAATTGGGAAATAGAACAGAGTGGGGAAACAAGGAACATGACACAATCCATCGAACAGATTAACCAGAATCTCTGGGAATCGTTGGCATATGATATGAAATTCAACATGGAGTTATGGTATCTGGGGGAAATTCAGGGCTATAACATTCTGGCGAAATTCTATATCAATATGTCGGATGAAAAAATCGTCCGCTCCTCCGTGGATGATAAGCTGCAGCTGGGAGAAGTCCACACCTATGAGGAACTTCTGGAAAGTGTTGTGCAGCAATGCGGGCTGCAGACCTCCAGGGAGCAGGTACGGAAGATTTTTCCAGCAAAACAACTGCTGGAATTTTATGAAAAAGGACAGGATCGCAGAGTGACGGAGTGCCAGTGCCGGATGCAGGATGGAACCTACCGCTGGGTGCGGCTCACTGCCAAACTGCGGCAGGACACAGATCATGGCGATATCATGGCCTTATTTTATATCCATGATGTGGACAGGAGCCATATCCGTAAGAGCGTTGTAAAGGCAATTATGAACTACCGGTACGACTTCTTTGGAATTTTGAATATGGAGACCGGGTTCTTTAATTATATGGCACCGGACGAGGACGAGACAGAACTCACGATCCATCATGGGATTTACCAGGAATATATTGCCGCAAGTATTGAGAAGCGGCGTAAATATTTTGCCACAGAAAAAGACTACCAGCGAATCCGGCCGGTGATGGAAATTGAGCATTTGAAAAAAATGCTGGAAAATCATCCCACTTATGAATTTGATATTGAGGAATGGGATGAGCAGCATGAAAAATTACATATTTATCATGAACGGTTTCGATATATGGATGCGGACAAGGAGCAGATTCTCTTTGGACGAATGGATATGACGGACACGGTGGCGGAGGAAAGAAAACAGAAAGAACTGGTACAGCAAATGCTTAAGGAAGCAGAGTCTGCACTGGAAGTAAAAAATCGTTTTATGGCATTGATCAGTCATGACATCCGGACTCCTCTCAACGCGATTATGGGAATGGCACAGCTCCTGGAACTGGATCCAAGCAAGAAAAACGTGCAGGAGTGTATTCAGACGATACGGGATTCCGGAAATTTCCTGCTGGGACTGATTGATGATATTCTGGATGCATCCCGTATGGAAAAGGGTGGTTTCAAACTGGAAGAGGAACTGGAAACCATAGAGAATTTTGAACGCCTGACCAGGATCAATATCAAGCCCATGATGGATGCCAAAAAACAGAATTTTTATATGGATATGGCGTGCGGATTTAATACGGTCATGGTGGACGGAAAGAGATTTAATCAGTTGTTCTTCAACCTGTTAAGTAATGCGTCCAAATATACACCCGAAGGCGGCAATATTTCCTTTACCTCGCAGGCATTGCGCAAGGAAGGATGTGTGGTGTGGACCAGATTCCGGGTAAAAGACGATGGAATCGGCATGTCCCGGGAATTTATGGAACATGCCTTTGAACCTTTTACCAGAGAACGCAAAAATGAAGAGAGCGGTATTGAAGGAAGCGGACTGGGGCTCTCCATTGCCAAGGAAATTGTGGATGCCATGCAGGGACAGATTACCATTCAAAGTGAAGTGGGAGTCGGCACGGAATTCATTGTAGATCTGCCATTGAAACCGGTGTCGCCGGAAATGGAGGAGGAACAGCCGGAGATCAAGACAGAACTGGATACAGAGAAACTGCAGGGCAAGAGGGTCCTTTTGGTAGAGGATAATCTGGTTAACTATAAGATTGCAAAAAAACTTCTGGAATATGTAAATATGGAAGTGACCCGGGCGGATAACGGAGAAATGGGGGTTCGTGCTTTTATGGAATCCCAGCCGGGATACTTTGATGTGATTCTGATGGATATTTTTATGCCGGTGATGGATGGACTGGAGGCAGCAAGAGCGATCCGGGCATCGGGGCGTCCGGATGCCGGATCAGTACCCATTATAGCCATGACGGCGAATGCCTATGAGGAAGATCGGAAACGTTCCAGAGAGGCAGGAATGAACGGACACATTACCAAACCCATCAGCAAGAATTTCCTGTACAAAACCTTATTGGAAGTGGTGTGAACAGCAAAACAGCCAGTGTTTTGCTGTTGAGCGGACGGTGTTTAATGACACTACTTCCTTTTTTTGTGCAAAACAATAAAAACGTTTCAATAAAGAGCTGATGTAAACGTTTTAAAAACGTTTTAATTGTGACTAATTCACAAAAATAAAATGCTATATTGACGAACTTAGGGCAAAATGATAAGATAAACACATAAGAAATAAAAACGTTTTTATTTCACCCAATCAACAAGCGTAAAAGCTTTGGAAGGCGGTAGAATACATGAATAAGACTTTTCTGAAGAAAGAGTTCAAAAACCGGAAAGCAGGCATCTGGTTCGCATTACTTGCCAGCGTAATCAGCGTATTGTATTCCATTCCGGTATTCGGGTGGTATCACTTGAAAAATCTGGAACAGTTCAGTACAGCAGAACCCTTACATAACAAATATCATCTGTTTAATCTGTTGCAGTTTGTACAGAATTCCGGAGCAGGAATCCTGGGTCTGTATGCGATGATTCTTCTCATTTTATTATCCGCATCGTTAGTCCTTCAGGTGATGTACCTGGTAAAAGAACTGGCTGGTGTAAAGGGATTGAAAGGAAATCTGGGAATCTACGCAGCAGGAAAAGCAGCGATGCTGTTACAGATGATTACCTGTCTGGCAGCAATGGGATTTACCGTTTTTGCCAACAACAAGCTTGGCAACAGCGTATTCCGAATTTCCGGCATGGTTGTTATCAGTTTCATCCTTACAACTGCCGCGTATGTGATTATCAAAATCCTTGAGGCAGAGGAGAGAGTTCTTTATAAAGAGCACGGCATCCTGAGAGAGTTACAGAAAAACTGGGTACTGTTTCTGATGCTGGTTCCGACCTTCATCTACTTCATGATTAACAACTATCTGCCTATGCTCGGTGTGTATTACGCATTTACAAACTTCAATTTCCGAGACGGCTTATGGTCAAGTCCTTTTGTAGGATTTAAGAACTTCGAGTTCCTGATAAAAGCGGATTTGTTCCGACTGACGAGAAACACCGTCCTGTACAACCTGGTGTTCATCGTTCTCGGCAACATCTTACAGATTATATTCGCAATCTTTGTCAGCCAGGTTACCGTGAAATGGTTTAAGAAAACATCACAGACTTTAATGTTCATGCCTTACTTCGTATCCTTCGTTATTTTGAAGGTACTGGTTTACAACATGTTCGAGTATGAGGTTGGTCTGATTAACAATATTGTAACCTCCTTTGACGGAGAAAGAATTGATTTCTACAACACCCCTGGTTACTGGCCGTTCTTAATCACTGCGTTCTACATCTGGAAGAACATCGGATACGGAATGGTTGTATACCTGGCAACGATTATGGGTATTGACAGTGAGCTGTACGAGGCAGCAAAGGTGGATGGAGCAAACATCTTCCAACAGATTTGGTACATTACCGTACCTCTCATCAAACCTACCTTTATCATTCTGTTACTGTATGCACTGGGCAGCATCATGAAAGGACAGTTTGAACTGTTCTACCAGTTAATTGGAAACAATGGTGTGCTTTACAACATCACCGATATTCTGGATACCTATGTATATCGTATCACGATGACACAGCCGCTCAGTATTGGTCTTGGAACGGCAGCCGGTCTGTACCAGTCCGTATTCGGATTTGTTATCATCGTACTGACCAACTTCTTAGTAAAGAGAAAGAATCCGGAATACGCCCTGTTCTAAGGACGCAGCCGAGCAGCATATAGAAGGAGGATTTAACGATGAGCAACGCAGCAACTGTTCAGACATCGAAGAAAATAAAAAAAGGAAAAGCTGAAATCGCTTTCAATATTATTACCTATGTGTTTTTGACACTGGGTTCCATCATCTGTGTACTTCCGTTCATCATTATTTTGTCAGGTTCCTTTACGGATGACTACACGATTGTAACGCAGGGCTACAGTGTCCTGCCGAGAGACTTTACCTTAGCCGCTTATAAGACCATCTTTAAAGCACCGAAGGATATCCTGCAGGCGTACAAAATGACATTTTACTACACCATCGTGGGAACTGGTCTTGGTCTGCTGATGATTACCCTGACTGCTTATGTCATTTCCCGTAAGGAGTTCAAATACCGCAACACCGTATCCTTCCTGATTTACTTTACCAGCATTTTCGGTGGCGGCATGATTCCCTGGTATCTGATGTATGCCAACGTACTGGGCTTAAAGGGTTCCACCTTCGCTATCTGGTTTCCCGCGCTGATGAGTCCGTTCCTGGTTATCCTGATGAGAACCTTTATCTCCGGTTCCGTACCGGATGCTATTACCGAATCTGCAAAGATTGACGGCGCAGGACATCTGACCATTTTCTTTAAAATTGTATTGCCTGTCCTTGGTCCTGGACTTGCCACCATCGGTTTGTTCCTGGCACTGGGCTACTGGAATGACTGGTATCGATCCTCCATGTTCTCCACCAATTCCGAGACATGGGAATTGCAGTTCTACCTGTATGACTTACTGAATGCAACCACTGCGATGAAACAGATGGCACAGAACGCAAGCATCTCCACCGCAGATTTACCGACACAGTCTGTAAAACTTGCCATGGCAGTTGTAGCAACCGGACCGGTATTACTGTTTTATCCCTTCGTACAGAGATTCTTCGTATCTGGAATCACTGTCGGAGCTGTAAAGGGCTAAAAAAGTCCTTTACTTTTCCTGAAAATAAAAACGTTTCTACATTAACCGTAACTGATATGAAAGCCCGAACTGGAGAGTCGGGGAGGGCTTTTATATAAATTATTTACAACTTTACCTATTATAAGGAGGGTCATTTATGAAAAGAAAGGCACTTAGCGTTATGCTTATTGCAAGCATGACCGCAGCAATGCTTTCCGCATGTGGAAGCAGCGACAATGGCAGCGCATCTACCCCTGCAGCTACACCTGCAAAAGAGGAGACCGCAAAAACAGAGGAGACAATAGCAGTCGATACCGAGAGCGCAGCTCCCGCAGCAACCGAGCTGGATATGTCTGAGAGAGTAGACCTGGTATTCTACGTTATGGGTGATGCACCTGCAGATGAGCAGGCTGTTGAGGATGCCCTGAATGAAATTCTGTTAGAGAAATGTAATGCTACCGTTGACTTCCAGTTCTCCACATGGACAGACTTCCAGCAGAAATACAGCCTGGAAATTACTTCCGGTAATGCAGATTTAATCTACATTGCAAACTGGTTAAACTATGGTCAGCTGGCATCCAGCGGCGCATTTGAGGAGCTGGATAATTTACTGGACACCGTATCTCCTGACTTAAAGACAGCCATCGGTGACAATGCACTGAATATGTGTAGTGTAAACGGATGCGTCTATGCAATCCCTAACACCTGGTCTGAGTATGTAAGCCCTGGTATCAAATACCGTGAAGATTTAAGAAAGAAATATGATTTACCGGTACCCGACAGCCTGGAGAACTTTGAGGCATATCTGTTAGGAATCAAAGAGAACGAGCCTAACCAGGGTCTGTTGACCGTAACCACTGAGGAGTCCCAGGATTTATTTACCGGTTTCGATGCTGCATGGATTTTCAACCTGAAATATCCCTGGGTATACAGAAACGGACTTCCTTATGGTTTAGCTGCAAACTATGACACTCCCGACCAGGTATATGATTACTGGTGGTCCGATGATTTCGTAGAAGATGTAAAACTCTTAAAGGAATGGGCTGATTTAGGTTTCTGGTCCAAGAGTGCATTATCTGACACCAACGACAGTGAGTCTTATAAGAACGGTCTGTGCGTAGCGGAAATCGCCGGACAGAACCCCAACAAACAGATTACTGCAATTTCTGATTTCTCCAAGGATCATCCCGATTGGGAAACCGCTTACTATGCTTACGGCGAGACTACCGGTGTGATCTATCCCGGACATGCAACCCAGAACGGTACAGCAATCGTTCGTGGCTGCAAGAATCCTGAGAGAGCAATGAAAGTGTTAGAGACCCTGTTGCTTGATGAAACAGCAAACAATATCTGCCAGTATGGTATCGAGGGAACCCACTACGAAGTAACCGATGGTATCTACAACAACCTGTCTACCGATTTCCCTTATGAAGGTTTCAATACCTGGAACCTGCGTAATGGCGATTACAAACTGCAGCAGAGCACCGATGTAGAATTACAGAAGATGTTCGATAAATATACTGAACTTGGCGAAAAGACCAAATTCCCCAACGTAAACATCTACGATGGTTTCAGCGAGGATTACGAGGCATACCAGGCAGAGAGAACTGCAGTAAGCAATGTTATCAAACAGTATCTGGCACCTCTGCAGGCTGGTCAGGTTTCCGATGTGGATGCAGCAGTCGAGGAGTTCCGTCAGAAACTGACTGACGCTGGCATCGAGGCTTGCCGTGAAGGATTCAAAGAGCAGTGGCAGGCATACTGCGATACCTACGGATATCACTAAGCAGAAATTGAATGATTGAAAAATCCGGATAGGATTTGTATTCAGGACAGCCGGCATTTTATATGTCGGCTGTC
>CAKRTZ010000023.1 GCA_934402515.1 uncultured Lachnospiraceae bacterium | reverse complement strand
TAAACTGAGTGATGAACTGTGCAGGGAACACAATCTTTCCGTCATCATTCCGGGTGCCCAGCGTGGAAGAAAGTACAAAAAGACAAAAATATAACATCAAAAATCCCGCATTGATGGACAGAATTTCGCAATTTTTAATGGATAATGTTTCTAACTTAACTTCCGCCAGAAGTATCACAGATACACTTACATCAAATAAAGATAAAATCAATCATAAAACCGTGGGCAATTACTTGAGTTATCTTTGCAATGCTTTTGCTTTTTATAAATTTCGCAGGTACGATATTAAAGGCAAAAAGTATCTGACAACTAACGATAGGTATTATTTGAGCGACCATACTTTCCGTTATGCAAAGCTCGGCACAAAAAACCTGGATAACGGCAGAGTGATTGAAAACATCGTTGCAATGGAATTACTCAGACAAGGCTACGAAGTTTATGTTGGAGTCTTGTATAAAAAAGAGATTGATTTTGTGGCTCTTAAAAGAAGTGAGAAGATATATATTCAGGTTTCGGATAATATAACTTTGCCTGAAACATTCAAACGAGAGGTAGAGCCTCTGCTTAAAATAAAAGATGCCTATCCTAAAATGGTTATAGCACGAACGAGAAACCCCGAATATCAATATGAAGGCGTAAAAATTGTTGATGTGGCAGATTGGCTGTTGGATAAATGACAATTACCGTCCATGGAGATTGTCCTTAAACCGGGACAGCCTCTGTGCCACATACTTTCTCCTTCCATCTTTGTCCTACTCAATCACAAACCCGTACACGATGTCCTTCTCCCCGGAGATATGATAGGGTTCCTCCACATCGGCGCCCCAACTGTTGATACCGCCTACACCGCGCACGGCACCTAAAATGGAAACCACGGTCCGGTGTGCCGGTGGCAGTTCCTCCTGGTGGGTGGCGTTTTCCAGTTCCTCCGCCGTATAGGGCAGGCAGGAAAAGGCAAAGTTTTTCCCTTCCTCCGCCTTAAAATACAGGGTTTTTCTGCCTTGTCCACGCTTGGTATTGTTCAGCTCACTGGTGCGGTGGATGCCCACCCACCTGGTCTCCATGTGAACACCGCAGTCCTGGGGCACCAGATAAGGCGTTACCGGCATCCCTTCGATTTCATAGTTCCCCGGTATGCCGCCAGCCATGCGGTCCGGATAGGTTTCCCCGGACAGACCTTCATATTCATACCCCACCGCAGGGGTGGGCATCAAAAAGCGCATGCCGAACACCGGCAGTTCCGGAAGATTTTCTTTTCCAAAATAATGCACCTGGACATGAATAACCCCATCTTCAGTGACACGGTAGGCTACCTCTGTCCGCATTTCGGGAATCGCTGCGGCACCATAGACAAAAGTGATGGCAAATTCCTCTGCCTCCACCTTTCCACCATACTGGTTGTTTGCCGGTGCCAAGGGTATCTCAATGGGCTTTCCATCCATGGATGCCTGGATTTCCTGACACTGCAGGAAACAGTCCGCCGCCAGCCAGGCTGAGCTCTGATAGGAAAAGCCGTTTCCCCTGTCGTTGTCCGTGGTGGCTCTCCAGAAGGTGGGCTTTGGCGCACGGTAGAGCCATTCCTTTCCATATTTATGCAGGGATTCCATCCCTCCTATGGAGGTGGAAAAAATGTAGGAAAAGCCCTCTCCCTGCACTCCAATCGTCGCATCACCGATTACTATATTCAGTGCCATAGTAATACCTCACTTCCTGCATCGCCGGTTTTTCGGTTCGGTCTGCAAATAAAATACCGTTGCCGGAAAATTCATAATCACTGGGACGGTCATCGAAGTCGCCGCCATATCGAAGGACATGTTTTCCCGTGACCTCATCCCATACCCACAGTGCCTGGTCGATGTAGTCCCAGATAAAGCCTCCCTGGTACATCTCGTACTGCTCCAGAAGTTCCATGTAGGATTTCATGCCACCCAGGGAATTTCCCATGTCGTGCATGTATTCGCATAAAAGGAAGGGTTTCTTTGGGTCGTTTTCCAGATATTCCCTGATTTCCTCAGGATAAGCATACATGCGGCTCTCCACATCGGAAATCCGGTCTTCAAACTGTCTGTTATGGAAAACCCCTTCGTAATGAACCAGTCTGCCCGGATCCCTTTCCTTGTAAAATTCGTTCATCTGTGCAATGTCTTCCTCTGCAAAGGATTCATTGCCCAAGGACCAGAACAAAACTGCCGGATGGTTTTTGAAACACTCAAAGTTAGTGCGGGCACGGTCAAGCACAACCTCTTTCCATTCCTTCAGCCTTCCGGGAACATTCCAGGAAGGTTCCACCGCACCGCATTTCTGCCAGGAGCCATGACTCTCCAGATTGGTTTCCGCCATCAGGTAAATGCCTGCCTCATCACACAGGGAATACCATTCCTTTCTATCAGGGTAATGACAGGTTCTCACTGCGTTGATGTGATTGGTTTTCAAGAATTCAATATCCCACTTCATATCTTCCAGCGTGATACACCTTCCGCTTTTCGCATTCCACTCGTGGCGGTTGACTCCCTTGATAATGAGTCTTTTTCCGTTGAGCTTGATGACCTTGTCCTCAATGCGGATATTCCGGAAGCCTACCTGATAAGGAACCACTTCCACCACCTGCTCTTTTTCATCAAAGAGACAGGTTTCCAGGGTATAAAGATAAGGATGGTCACAGTCCCAGGCATGGACAGACAAATCCTGTTCTTCCAGCAAAATGGTCTGTTCCAGGTCGATGCCCAGCTTTTCTCCTTTTTCAAAGAGGACATTTCCTCTCTGGTCGCGGAGAACGACCGCGATGCTCCCTGGAGTGGCATCATCTTCCACCGGCTTTTCCATGGAGACTTTGGTCTGAATCTGCAGGGAGCCTTTTCCGGTTTTCTCATCGTAAACCGGTTTAAGCCACAAGTCCTCCACATGGAGTTTCGGTTTGGCATAAAGCTCCACGCTGCGGAAAATTCCGAAGAACCGGAAGAAATCCTGATCCTCCAGGTAAGCTGCAGTACTCCGTTTATGCACCTCCACTGCCAGAACATTTCCCTTTTCCCGGATATAAGGGGTCAGATTGAATTCCGAAGGGGTAAAGCTGTCCTCCGCATAGCCCACGAAGTGTCCGTTGAGCCACAGATACATCGCCTGCTCCACGCCGTCAAAGCAGATACAGACCCTCTTTCCCTGAAGTTCCTTCTTTAAATCAAAGGTACAGCGGTAGGAGCCCACAGGATTGTAGGAAGCTTCACTGAAACTTCCCTCCTCCTTGCAGTTTTCTCCCATGGCATAGGCAGGGCGGCGGTAAATCGTGCCCTCCCAGGGATACATGGTGTTGATATACTGGATTTTGTCAAAGCCTTGCAGTTCAATGTGTCCCGGCACTTTGATTTTTGCAAAATGGGAAAGGTCAAACCCTTCCTGATAAAAGTCTGCCGGTCTTTCCGCCGCGTTGGGGGAATAACAGAAATCCCATACCCCGTCCAGGCTCTGGTACAGGGAGCTGGATTTCTGCCGGATTTCTTCTGCATTGGCATAAATTCGATGATCGCTGTGTGCCGGCAGCTGCATGACACGGAACACCTCCGGGTCATCCAACCACTTGATATCTGATTTCATGTCGTTTTCTCCTTTATACAAGTTACCTGTATTATACGTTATGGCTCATGCTTTCTTCAAGAGAGAAAGTACTCAGATGAATTTTCATGCTAATTTCAGATGAAACTTCCGTTCATAAATATCTGTCAAATTTATACGAAAGTATTGTCAACCGGGATATTGTAGGAAAAACAATATGCCATAGACATGGGATTTCGTACGATAAATACAAATACAATCAATTATGAAGATACCTTCTTTCTGGAAAATATTATTTATAATGAACTTATTACAAGGGGGTATATATGTCTCTTGATAAAATAGATATGAGCCATGATGGAATTATGCATGTGAATATTATTGATTTTCTGCTAAGAAAAGTAGATTTAATTTTGACATAATCTCTATCAAAAAAAACCGCCTGCAGAGACATCCTTAATTGGGACACCTCTGCGGGCGGGGTTTTGTAACATCTACTATTCTATTTCACTCTCACAAACGCTGCTGCGGCGCCATCCACATGGACAATGTTGCCGGAAACGGATGCCTTGCCACCGACAGTGTAAATCACATCCTCCACCGGCACATCGGACTCTAAATCACAGGCGGTTGCAGAGGGATTGATAACAACCATTATTTTTTCCTCCTCACAGCTGCGCTCGTAAGCAAGAGGATACTCCCCTGCCACATCCAGAAAACGGATGGCAGAGGTATTGTGCAGTGCGGGATGCTCACCACGGAAGGCAATCAGCTTTTTCACCTGGGCATAGAGGGAATGTTCGTCTGCCATCTGGCTCTCCGCATCCGGGCGGTCCTTTGCGGAATCCAGGGGAATGTAGAGCTTATCCGGTCTTGCGGTGGAAAATCCCGCATTTACGGATTTATCCCACTGCATGGGTGAACGGGAGCCGGTGCGGTGGAAACCACCTTCCACAGAATTCAGTCCATATACATAGCGCAGACCAATCTCATCGCCATAGTAAATAAAAGGCGCACCGGGCATGGACAGCAGAAAAGCAAATGCCACCTTCATTTCCTCCGGGGTCAGGCGTTTTGCCAGACGATCCATATCATGGTTGCCGGAAGGAATACAAATCAAGCCCTTGCCACCGGTCTTGTCATAATTTTTCTTGTAAGTCTCCACGAATTCCTTCGCCGTGCCTTTTCCTCTGGAGGAAAAATAAGGCTCGTCACAGCGGAACAGGTCGTTGTAATGGGAAGGCCCGAAATGTAACAGGAAATCCATGTGGAAACCACCCTCCAGGGATTTGTCCGGCTCGCCCCACTCGGAAATCAGCGCTGCCTCCGGGAATTCCTCGTCCAGAAAAGCCCGGAACTCCTGCCACAGCTTAATGGTTCCGTGGGATGCCTCATCGTCTCCTTTGACCAGAGAACCCGCCATGTCCACACGGAAACCGTCTGCGCCGCACTGTAACCAGAAACGCATAATGTCCTTGATTGCCTCTCTGGTGGCTTTCGGGCCGGGAGCATCGTAGGATTGCTGCCACTTCTGCTCCGGGTCAGGCTGGTAAAAGCCATAGTTTAACGCCGGCTGGGTGGAGAAAAAGTTGACGGCTACCGAGCCATTCCGGTCAGAAATACCCTGGAGCCAGCGCATACCCGGCGGGGTAATCCACACATCGTCCGTCCAGACAAAACGGTCTGTGAACTCGTTCTGCTCCGGTTTTATGGACTCATGGAACCACTCATGCTCGATGGCAGTGTGTCCCGGAACCAAATCCAACAGTATGTGCATGTCCCGCTTGTGCGCTTCTTTAAACAGGCGAACCAAGTCCTCGTTAGTGCCATAACGGGGCGCTACGGTGTAGTAGTCCTCCACATCATAGCCCGCATCATGGAAATGGGATTTAAAACAGGGGTTCATCCAGATGGCGTTGCAGCCCAATTCCTTAATATAGTCCAGTTTCTCGATGATTCCCTGGAAATCTCCGATTCCATCCGCGTTGGTGTCATTAAATGACTGGGGATAAATCTCATAAAAAACAGCATCTTCAATCCACTTTGGCATAATTAAGCCCTCCTTGTTTTTTCTATAAAATATCTATAAACGCCAATAAAATTGCCGGCGTTTCTTCCGTTAAACTCTTGATGTGAACCCGTTCCGTGCGCTGGTGCAGATTTTTGCCCCAGGGTCCAAACAAAATGGACGGGATATTCAGCGCGCTGATTCCGGCGAAGTCTACCTGGTATAAATCGCCCCACAGCGGGGTGTTGTCATAATATTTCGTGTGGTCGTACTCGGTGCAGCTGCCGCAATAGCTGAGGTCGGAAATTCCGGTAAAGTAGTGATACCGCTGTAACCGGGTTCCCGCCTGCATCGCCACACTTTGCAGCTTTGCAAAATAGGCACTGCCTGCCCCGGTTTTTCCCGGCAGCCTGTCGCTGTGGAATGCGGGATAAAAGGGCGGTGCAAATCCCAGCACCATCACCGGCTCTGTCATATCGGCAAAATCCAGCACCCGTTTCATCATTTCCACCGTTGCCTGGGGGTAATTCCACTCCCCGCCCTGGATTTTCCGGCGGATTTCCTCGTACTGCTTTTCGTAATAAGCAGCAAAGCCTGCCTCATCCTTTTCCCGGCAAAGTGCCTGCAACTGGGAAAATTCCAGTACCTGGCATCGGTCTACCCCAGGAATCTGAGATAAATCCGGCTGCTGTCCCGCTTTTTTTGCAATCTCCCGGCAGGACGCCTGCATGGTGCCAATCACATCCACAAACGCCTCCTGTGCCAGCGCTTTTAGCTGGGTCATCACCTGCTCCGGGGTGGTGTCAAACTGTAACATATTGATGTAGCCGCACGCTCGGTAGGGCAGGGACACATCGTACAATTCCTTCTGATCTTTCAGATAAAGCCAGGTGGGTGGCACGCACATCTCGCCCTTGTATACATCCGCAAACTGGGGCGAAACTTCGGTTTTTAACAGAAAACGGGACAGCACGCTCACCGCATTGATGCCCTGGAAACAGGTTCCCACATGGGCTTTCAGCCCCTGCACCAACGCCACCGGCATACATTTTCCCACGGAGCCGATGTACACGCTCTGCTTTTCTCCGGCATTGTCCCGGCTGTTTGGCTCTAAGCATAGGAGACACTCATAGGTAAGACTCCTGCTTTTTTGTAGCTCCTGCAACAGTCCTGCCGCTCCACGCATCCCCGCAGAGTAAGATTCCTCGTCGGGCACCGCCATAAACAGGACATTTACCTTTCCCTGAAAGGTCCCCGCAAGCACTTCCTCCCCAAGCTGTCCCAGCACTGCCAGTCCTGCACACAGACCGCCTTTCATGTCTGCCGTTCCACGTCCAAACAGCCACTCGCCGGACTCAAAATCCTTTCGGGATTCCTCGTCCAACGGGGCAGTTTTCATCGCCTCCGTCAGCTTTTCCACCTGGAAAGCCAGGGGTTTCAATGCCCCATATTCCTCGATTCCCACCACATCGTAATGTCCCGTGAGAATCACCGTCCGACTGGTGTCTCCTTTTACCAGCCCGTAGACGATGTGGCGTTTCCGGTAATCTCCGGGAATTTCATAGCTGCCGCAATCCTCCGGACGTACCTGAAAATAGGGCTGTTTTTTCAGGGTTTCCTGTAACCAGTCCGCTCCCAGATGCTCCGCATCGGAGTCCGACACGCTGGGTTTTTCAATAAAATCATACAGATAGGTAAGAATCTGGTTTTTTAAATTTATCTGCTCCATCATTCCTCCTCAATTACCCGGTTAATTCGTAACATTCCTTCCGCCATGCCCATCACCAGAAACACCAGCGGGGCACTGATAATCTGCTGAAAACTGGCCATGTTGTGTACCGTGTAGCACAAAACCGACAACCCGCAGGCAAAGAGCAGCGGATTTAAGGAATCTGCCCGGCTTTTTACCGACTGCAGAAGGCTCCGCCCTGTCAAAGTGACAAAGGCTGCCCCGTAACTGATACAGCCCCAGAGTCCGGTGTTTACCAATACGGTTATCCACTCATTGTGGGCGTTGGTCAACAGCAGATTTCCAAACTGCTCATAAAGCATCCAAACATCCTCGTAACTCTGGTAGGCGTAGGCGGCAAAACAGTCCGGCCCGATTCCCACCAGCCGGTTCCACAGGGGAAAACTCAAAAATATGCGGATTCCCGTCTGCCAGGTGGTTCCCCGCCCGTTCATATATTCACTGCTAAAAGTAAAAAGTGGCTGACCGTTTAACCCCGGCGTCCACAGGGGATGGCGGGTATTGATGATGACCAGTGCCACATAGCCAATCACACTGACGGTAACAATGAGAAGTCCTGCAAACCGCAGGCTTTTCCACAGTTTTTCCAAAGAATGTCCCTTTTTATCCACAAAAGAAAGCAATGTGTAACAACAGACGAGGATAACCATCACATAAAGGGGCGTACTGGTGTAGGTGAGCCGGTAAATCAAATCCGTGTCATAGTTAAACTGTCCGGGAAACAACAGGCGGAACACCCGGATCATCCATGCCGCCAGCCAGAACAGCATGGACACCTCCACAAACTGTTTTGCACCGCCGGTATTTCGCAGGCAGACACACCACACCACCAGAAAAAGCAGTCCCATCACCAGAAATCCGCTGTCACTGCCCTGGGTGATTCCCGTGCAGAATCCCAACAGCACATACCACGCCAGCAATCGTTTTTTCCAACCTTCCCTGGCTTTCAGATAAAGTCCTACCCCCAGAGGAAAGACCACGGCAAAGTAACCGCAGTACCAGTTAATGTTGCCCAGGGTGGAGATAAAGCCGGAACTCGCCCCCGCCATGGGAATGGGATACCAGTCAAACCGGTTGCAGATTCCCAGCAAAAAAATGGGGACGGAGGCACCAAGCAACAGCCCGATTCCTACCTCGTAGCTACGGAAAAACCGGGACACACAGAAATAAATCAGCACCAGCGCAAGCTGGGTTACCAGTCCCATATTCCATCCTCCGGCTCCCCACAAAGCAGAGCCAAACGCCGATTCTTCCCGGTAGTTGGAGCTAAAATAGGACAGGCACACCACCACTCCGTAAAAGAAAACAAACCAGTCCGTGAGAGAAAACCCAAGGTTTGACTCCTGGGAAATGTCCTCTTTTCGGGAGAAAAAAGAGCGGCAGCCCTCCACCACCCGATAAATGAGTCCGATGGGTGCAATCACCAACAGTAGAGAACTAATGGTTCGGAAAAAGTAAAATTTATTGGATGCCATGGCGGTATAGCCGTCCCGCACAAAGAGGGGAAACGCCACTGCCAGCAAAATCACATACAAAAGCACCAGAATCTCCAATGCTTTTTCTGTCACACGCCTCATGCCAACGAAAATCCCCTTTCCTTACAAAAAGCCTCCGGTTCGGTGCAGGTAAACCTCATGTTTTTTCCCGTCACAGGATGTCGAAATTCCAGGGAATAGGCACATAAAGCCACTGCTTTCATTGCCTTTTCCTGGGAAATCTGCAAAGACTGCTCATTGCCGTACTTCGTATCGCCCAACAGGGGAAATCCTCCATGGGATAGCTGCACCCGAATCTGATGATGGCGTCCGGTGTACAAATCCACCTCCAACAGTGCCACCTCCGGCGTCACCTGGACAAGTTTCTGATAGGTAAGCTTTGCCTCCTTCGCCTGTTTATCCTGTTTCGTGCTGATTCGGGAAAGGTTGGTTCTGGCATCTTTCGCCAGATAATCCACCAGGGTACAGGGTTTTTCCAAAGGTTGTCCACATACCAGTGCCAGATATTTCTTGTGCATGGTGTGTTCCGTCACCTGTTTCGTCAGTGCCGCCGCCGTTTTCTGGTTTTTAGCAAAGACAAGGACACCCTCCACCGGCTGGTCGAGGCGGTGAATCACTGCCACATAGGGATTTTTCAAATAATTTTTCAGTTCTGACACCACATCGGGCTGTCCGAGACGCTGGGTCTGGGTGGCAAGCCCTGCGGGTTTGTGGCATACAATCAGATCTTTATCTTCAAATAGGATTCTGGTCTGCATCCTGTTACTACCTTCCAGTTTTATAGTTACCCTCATTTTAATCAAAAAGAAATCCTGCCGCAACAGGATTTCTTTAAAAGTTTGCTTGTGTCCTTCTTTAATTTTTCTCAAATTCCGCAGCTACATCCTCCAACTGGCTCTGGAAGAAGGGACGGATGTCCTCCTCTTTTTTGAAAAAGAAGTTGGTCAGTTTATCGGTGAGAATATAGCACTGCCATTCATGGGCAGACGCATACAGCCAAAGCCAAAGTTTTTCTTAATTTTGTCCATATTGAGAAATTGAGATATTCTATCATTAGTATAGGACTTGGAGTGGACTCTAAGTCAAGGGGAAAATGGGTATCATTAACATTCTTATCCCTGTAACAACCATTCGGCAATATCATAAATTTCAATTCCCTCATAGCTATACATGGGATGTTTCGTTCTTGCAATAATCATTTTGGGATAGGCATCCCGAACCTGCAACAGCGGGGAACATTCTCTTTCAAAGGTTTCCTTTCCCGCAATATTATCGCTTACCTGGATATAAATTTTCTCACTGCCTCTTTGTGCGACAAAGTCAATTTCTTTTTGGTACAGTTTTCCAACATAAACATCATAGCCACGACGAAACAGCTCAATGTATACCATATTTTCATAAACTCTGCCATAATCCATATTTCTGTTTCCCAGAATTGCATATCGGATACCAACATCACACAGGTAAAATTTTTCAGAACTTTCCAGATATTTTTTTCCCCGGATATCGTAACGTTTCACATCATAAAATAGGAATGCGTTACACAAAAATTTAATGTACTTTCCCACCGTTACATGGTTAGTCATTGTCTTATTTGCAGTCAATATCTGGCTTACTTTGTTAGGAGATGTCAGATTACTGATATTATCCATCAGAAACTCACTCAGACGCTGTAAAACTAAAATATCAGGCAAGGCATATTTTTGAACTAAATCCCTGGTCACAATGGTTTCATAGACTTCCTTGATATAGTTTATTCTGTCTTTTTCTGTTCTGTATGCGTAGGAACCAGCCAGACCACCCTTAATCACATAGTCATCAAAAAGCTGGTCTTTATCCTTCCCTTCATCATAATATTGGCAGTATTCCTGAAAGCTGAAAGGAAATACATGGACTTCCATATAGCGCCCGGTAAACAAAGTTGCCAAATCCGCACTCAACAAAAAGGCATTGGAACCAGTAATATAAATATCATATTTTTCCTTTGAGTAAAGACTGTTAATCGCCAACTCAAACTTAGGGCACATCTGAACCTCATCCACGAAAAGATAATTTTTCTTTTCCGCCTGGTAATGCTCCTCTACATAGGTATGCAATGCATGGTATTCCTTGATTTCTTCATATGCTAAATCCATAAAGTCGATAAAAATAATATGAATATCGTCAAAATGACTTTTCAGATATTCCATATACGCCTGCATCAGCTTGGATTTTCCGGAACGGCGGATTCCTGTAATGATTTTTATATCAGGAGTATCCTTCAATTCTATAATCCGGTCTAAATATTTTGTTCTGGTAATTGTTTTCATACTGTTACCTCTTTCAAAACTTTAAAATTTTTCATTTTTTGAAAGTGTCCTTTTGCATCCATTTTACTTCCAATAAGTAGTATATGCAAGAAGGCGCTTTCAAAACTTTGAAATTTTTCATTTTTTGAAAGTGAAGTAAACATTCCACTCATTTAAAGGATGCCTGGTATTCCTTGCCCCATGTTCACATGGCGTCCAGGATGGGTTTCAGGCTGTAGCCTAAAGGGGTCAGGGTATATTCCACCCTGGGTGGCACCTATGCGGGCATCCTGCTATCGCTCCTGCCTGGAACTTTCCGCAAACAGAGCCTACAAGGATACCATTTTCCGATGGATATTTTCGGACAAGGAAAATTTGTTATCCCTCTATAATGCCATAGCCGGAAAAAATTACAAAGACCCGGAAAAATTAACGATTGTTACTATGGAAAATGCTGTATATATGGGAATGAAAAATGATTTAGCATTTGTGCTGGAGACAGGTTTATATCTCTATGAGCATCAGTCCACCTAGTATGAAAACGAGACGGACGAGCCAGACCTGGAATTAAAAGTGACGATGCTGAATATCAATGCCGGTCACAATAAGGAATTATTGGAAAATTGTCATATTCTGGGGGAATATGCCCAGTATGTGGACAGAGTAAGAAAAGATGCGACACAGATGGATTTGAATCATGCCGTAGAACGGGCGATAACAGAATGTATACAGGAAGGGATTCTGGCAGAATTCCTACAGCGTAATCGTGCGGAGGTATTTAAGGTGAGCATTTTTGAATATGACAAGGAAAAAGAAGAAAAGAAACTGCGGAAAGCTGAATATGAACATGGGTTGGAGGATGGAAAAACAGAAGGAATATCTATAGAAAGAGAAAACATGAAAAAGAAATATGGAGTAGAATGATGTAATCTCCACACACTCGCCAACTATGTTGCTTTCTAACCGCTCTGTCCTTATAATAGTCATCAGACAAAAGAAACACAGGTGATGACATGTATCGTGATTTGACAAAAGGCAACATAACAAAGGGTTTAATTCTTTTTGTCCTTCCCATGATGGCTGGAAATCTTTTTCAGCAATTCTATAATATTGCCGACACACTGATTGTGGGGCAGGCGCTGGGAAAAGATGCCCTGGCTGCCGTTGGCTCCGCTTATACGCTGATGACTTTTCTGACTTCCATATTTCTCGGACTCGCCATGGGTGCCGGCGCTTTATTTTCTATTTATCTGGGCAAAAATGATAACGATTCACTGAAAAGTGCCATCGTCCATGCTTTCGGTTTGATTTTTACAGTGACACTGGTATTAAATGCGGCGGTCTATGTCTTTATTGACCCCATTCTTCATTTTCTTCAGATTCCCACCCAGCTTTATGCCTCCATGCGGGAATACCTGGTGATTATTTTTGCCGGACTATTTGCCACTTTCCTCTACAATTTTCTTTCCTGCCTTCTGCGGGCAATAGGAAATTCCGTAACTCCTCTGTGGTTTCTCGGTATTTCCACCCTGCTGAACATCGGGCTGGATTTATTTTTCGTTCTGGTATTCCACTGGGGCATTGCTGGAGCAGCATTTGCAACCATCATTGCCCAGTATGTTTCCGGCGTTGGTTTGTTACTTTTCGTTATTTTTCGTTGTAAGGAACTTTTGCCGGAAAAACGGCATTTTCATTGGAATAAAGAGATTTTAAAGGAAATTTTTGACTTGTCGATTCTCACCTGCGCCCAGCAGTCTGCCATGAATTTCGGAATTCTTCTGGTACAACGCCTGGTGGACAGCTTTGGTGCTGTGACGATGGCAGCCTTTGCAGCGGCAGTAAAAATTGATACCTTTGCCTATCTCCCGGTACAGGATTTTGGCAACGCTTTTTCTACTTTTATCGCACAAAATTATGGCGCCGGTGAAACTTCCCGTATCAAACAGGGCATCAAAAAAGCAACGGCATTAAGCGCCGGATTTTCTCTGGTAATTTCCGCTCTTGTTTTTACTTTTGCCAGTCCCTTGATGCGGATTTTCATTAAAGCTCAGGAAACGGATGTCATCGCCTGCGGCGTGCGGTATCTGAGGGTTGAGGGTACTTTTTACATTGGCATTGGCTGTCTTTTCCTGCTCTATGGACTGTACCGCGCCGTAGAGCGTCCCGGTATGTCTTTGATTTTGACCATCTTTTCTCTGGGAACCCGTGTTGTCCTCGCTTATGCGCTGGCAGGCCCTGTGGGAGAAGTGGGCATCTGGATTGCGATTCCTATTGGATGGTTTCTGGCGGATTTCATTGGATATGGGTATTGGTTCTGGAAGGGGAAGAAGATTCTTGAAAACTAAGTATTCCCAACTACCAAACCTCTCTTCCTACGGATTCTCCCCACTGAAATTCGCCATCCAGATTGAGTTCTCCATTAAACTTTTTTGCGCGTTCTTCCAGTGTTTTGTGGTTATATAATTCTTCTACTCCCAACATCTTTTTCATAAAAGAATAGGGGTCAAATCCATCCACACCCATAGCACTGGCACAGTTTTGGAAAAAATTTACAAGGATTTCATCCTTCGCACAATGGATGGAACCGAGAAAACTTGCCTGATTGTCTCCGATAGCCAGACACACAGGGAAAGATTTCCTCTACCATCCTGCCAGGTATAAAGCAGGCTGACACATTCGCCCTTCTGATTAAGATAAACAATGCCGTGCATCTGCCCGGTAAGACCGATTACGCCGATCTCTGGAAATTCTTCTATGATGGTATCTAACAAATGCAATATCTTTGTCCTGATTTTTTCAGGATTCTGCAGCTTTTCCCATTCCTGGGCAGAAGATAAAAAGCTGTCATTTGCTATGGTATACTCTTTTTCTGTTTTTCCGAAAATGGCATCCAACACTACATATCATACTAACAGATCTGCTATTTAAATATATAAAATATTGTAACATACATCAAATTTGTTGACAGACTGATAAATAAGGTTTACTATTATATCAATAATAATTACTAATATTATTTATCTTATAATTATTTTGTTTATAAAGGTACATACTTAGAATACATAATTCTTTAAAAGCGTATATAACGCGGAAAGGAAACAAATGGACAAGAAAGCACTTTATAATTTAAGTTATGGCGTTTTTATTCTCACGACAAAAGCAGAGGATAAAGTAAACGGCTGCATTATCAACACCTGTATGCAGGTGGCAAATGACCCTGTCCGGATTGCCATTTCTGTTTTGAATCAAAATTATACCTGTGAATTGTTAAAGCAGAGCGGTATATTTACCTTGAGTCTGCTGGACCAGAATTGTTCCTTTGAAACCATTAAACATTTTGGTTTCCAGTCAGGACGCAATGTAAATAAATTTGAAAATCTTATTACTCCAACAGACTGTAACGGCGTGCCCTATATTGGTTGGCATAGTTGTTCTATTTTAAGTGGAAAGGTTGTGGAGCAGCATGACCTGGGAACCCACACTCTTTTTATCGCTGAGGTTGTGGATGCAAAACTTTTAAATGACAATGCTCCACTGACTTACGCTGATTATCAGAATCATGTGAAACCCAAGCCGGAAAAGAAACTGGAAGATAAAAAAATTGTGGGTTGGCGCTGCAAAATTTGTGATTATATTTATGAAGGAAGTGACCTGCCTGCAGAATTTACCTGTCCTCTCTGTGGACATGGTGCTGATGATTTTGAACCTATTTATGAATCCTAAAAATAATGTAAGGGACAAGGTTTAAAAACCTTGTCCCTGTTATTTTACACCTTAAACCGATATCCCACACCCCAGATGGTTTCAATATACTGAGGTTTTGCGGAATCATACTCGATCTTTTCACGGATTTTCTTGATATGGACAGTCACGGTTGCAATATCACCGATGGATTCCATTCCCCAGATTTTTCGGAACAATTCTTCTTTGGTGAAAACGTGGTTGGGATTCTCCGCCAGGAAGGTAAGTAAATCAAATTCCTTGTTGGTGAAGTTCTTTTCCTCTCCATCCACATAAACTCTCCGGGCAGTTTTATCAATCCGCAGACCACGGATTTCCACAATATCATTGCTCTTGGGGCTGCTGCCTACCAGTCTGTCATAACGCGCCATGTGCGCTTTTACCCGTGCCACCAGTTCACTGGGGCTGAAGGGTTTGGTCATATAATCATCGGCACCCATTCCTAAGCCACGAATTTTATCAATATCATCCTTTTTCGCAGAAACCATGAGAATCGGCACATTTTTTTCATCACGGATTCGTTTACATACTTCAAATCCATCCATGCCCGGCAGCATTAAATCCAGAATGATAAGATCGAAATCCTTGGAAAGTGCCTCCTGCAGACCTACATCGCCGTTATTCTGGATTTCTACTTCAAATCCGCTTAATTCTAAATAATCTTTTTCCAGATCAGCAATCGCTTCTTCGTCTTCAATAATTAAAATCTTACTCATAATAACCTCCATTCTTTCAGAGCATATCAAGTTTGTGCTTACGCCATTTCTTTATATTTTCTAAGTACAAAGTGCATACAGGTTCCTTCGCCCTCTTTACTGGTCGCCCAGATATATCCACCATGGTCCTCAATAATTTTCTTTACAATGGAAAGTCCAATACCACTTCCTCCGGTGGAAGAATTCCGGGAAGAATCTGTCCGGTAAAACCGTTCAAAAATGTTTCCCAAATCCTTTTGGGCAATTCCCTTTCCGTTATCCTCAATCTCCACCTGGATGGAATCCACCTGATCCAGAATACGGATGTCAATGACACCCTTTTCCTTGGTCTTGTCCATATATTTCACACTGTTTCCAATAATATTGTTAATCACCCGTTTCATCTGCTCCGGGTCAGCAATTACCATGGTATCCGGGTCAACGATATTGGAATAATTTAAAGTAATATTTTTGGATTCCAAATCCAGCCCCACTTCCTCCACGCAGTCCCGGAAGTAATCTGCCACATTCAACTTATGAAAATTATAGGGGATACGGTTGTTATCAAATTTGGAATAGGTGGTCAGCTCATTAATCAGCTTGTCCATATCATTGGCTTTATTATAAATGGTACGGATGTACTTTTCCTGTTTTTCCGGTGTGTCTGCCACCCCATCAATAATACCTTCCACATAGCCCTTGATAGCTGTAATAGGTGTCTTTAAATCATGGGAAATATTACTGATTAACTCTTTATTCTGTTTTTCCTGCTCAATTTTTTCTTCTGTAGATTCCTTTAGCCGCAGGCGCATGTCCTCATAGTTTTTATAAATCTCTGAAATCTCGTTATCACAATTCTCTGAAACCGGAAGCTGATAGTCCAGATTTCCATCCGCAATCTGCTGCATGGCAATATTCAGTTCATTGACCGGGGTAAAAACTCCCTTTTGCATCCACTGGGTCAGCATCAGACTGGTAAACACCATGATGACCACGATGGCAATGGCCATATCCAATAAAAGCTTCTTTGAAATAATACCAACGATCTTCGTGACAACAAAAATACTTCCTTCACTTCCGTCACTGAAAGTAAAGTCGATCTGTTTCACCAGGTTACGGTTTCCGTTATAATAAAATCCCGCATCCTCGCCCTGATCTGTAGATCCATAAGAGGGAAGCATATGAAACATTTTGCTGGCATCGGTTTGATCACTGGTATAAAATAAATCGTTTCCTTTTCTTACAATCAGATAAGAATTATCACCCTTTAATTCCTGTGTCAGCTTCTCATAATAGTGGATATCGTCAAGACGGGCTTCTCCTTCATTGATCTGCAGTAAAATTTCCTGATAAATATCATTTGTAACCTGCTCATAATTTTCAACAGAATCACTGACCATATTATTATAATCCATGTCTGACAATCCATAACCATGTTCCACATTCATAACCCGGACACTGATGGCAATATAAGAGATAAAAGTCAGAGTAAGAGGTAAAATAATAATAGAAAAAAAGGTAATAAAAATTCTGGTCTTAAATTTCATCGTTCTAATAACCTCAAAAAAAACTGTACTATAAAAAATTATAGCACAGTTTTTTTTTCTGAACATAAACCATTCTAAATATTCTTATAAAATCTTTATAAAATTACTCCTCCGACTCATCCTCTTTTGGGAGCATGACTTCCTTGCCATCCTCGTCTGCAAAAGCTTCAGACTCCTCAATTTCCTCCATGGCATCCTCTACATTCTCAAATTCCTGCTCACCGTTGGAAACCTTTTCCCGAACCTTGGCAATCTTCGCTACCTTGATTCCTTTTTCCAGATCAATGAGTTTCACGCCGGAGGTGATACGACCCAGGATAGAGATCTGGTCTACCGGAATCTGAATCAGGATACCGGCATTGGTAATCATCAGAATTTCCTGACCCTCCCGAACAGCCTTTACACCTACCACATCACCGGTCTTATCGGTAATCTTGTAGCATTTTACTCCCTTACCGCCACGTTTCTGCACGGTAAATTCGTTAATATCCGTACGCTTGCCCAGACCTAATTCCGAAGCAATTAACAAATAATCACCCTGTTTATTGGTCTGCATACCGATGATTTCATCTCCGTCATCCAGGTTCATACCGATAACACCCATGGAAGTACGACCGGTATTACGCACATCGGTTTCCTTGAAACGGATACACATACCCAGTTTTGTTACCAGGAAAATCTCAGAATCCGCATCTGTGGTTTTTACCTCAATTAATTCATCATCCTCTTTAAGATTGATGGCAGCCAGGCCATTTTTCCGCACATTGCTATACTCCATAATGGAGGTTTTCTTTACAATACCGGTCTTGGTTACCATGAACAGATTCTTGGATTCCTCGTAATCTTTTACCGGAATCATGGCAGAAATCTTTTCCCCGGGATTCAACTGCAGGATATTCACAATGGCAGTACCTCTGGAGGTACGGGACGCCTCCGGAATCTCATATGCCTTGATTCTGTATACACGGCCAAAATTGGTAAAGAACATCAAGTAATGGTGGGTGGTGGTCATGAGAAGATCTTCAATATAATCTTCCTCAATGGTCTGCATCCCCTTGATTCCCTTACCACCACGGTTCTGGGATTTAAAATTATCAACAGTCATACGTTTGATATAACCCAGACTGGTCATGGCGATAATGGTATTTTCATTAGGAATCAGATCTTCCATATTGATATCATAGATATCATAACCGATCTGACTGCGACGATCATCACCGTATTTATCTGCAATTTCAGAAATTTCTTTCTTAATAACACCTAACAAAAGCTTCTCATCTGCAAGAATTGCTCTTAATTCAGCAATACGGGCAACCAACTCTTTATGCTCGTTCTCCAGTTTTTCTCTTTCCAAACCGGTGAGAGCACGGAGACGCATATCCACGATTGCCTGGGACTGCACATCCGTTAAGCCAAACCGTTCCATCAAACGGGTTTTTGCTTCGTTGGTATTGGCACTGCTACGGATAATCTGAATCACTTCATCGATATTATCCAGCGCAATGAGTAAGCCCTGTAAAATATGGTCACGCTCTTCCGCTTTGTTTAAATCATATTTGGTACGACGGGTTACCACATCCTCCTGATGCTTCAGATAATAACCCAGCATCTCTAACAGATTCATAACCTTAGGCTGGTTGTCCACCAAAGCCAGATTGATAATACCGAAAGAGGTCTGCATATCCGTATGCTTATATAACTGGTTTAGAATTACATTGGCATTGGCATCCCGTCGGAGCTCAATGACCACCCGCATGCCTTCGCGGTTAGATTCATCTCTTAAATCCGTGATACCGTCAATTTTCTTTAATTTTACCAGTTCTGCAATCTTTAAAATCAGATTTGCTTTATTTACCATGTAGGGAAGTTCCGTCACAATAATACGGTTTTTTCCATTAGACATGGTTTCAATATTGGTGACCGCACGAACTTTTACCTTACCACGACCGGTACGATAAGCTTCCTCTGCTCCTCTGGTACCTAAAATGATACCGCCGGTGGGGAAGTCCGGTGCCTTCACAATCTTTAAGATCTCTTCAATATCGGTTTCTCTGTCCTCTTCCACACGGTTGTCAATCATTTTGACAACTGCCTGAACCACCTCACGGAGATTGTGAGGGGGAATATTGGTTGCCATACCAACAGCAATACCATTGGTACCGTTTACCAGAAGGTTGGGATAACGGCTGGGCAGAACCGTAGGCTCTTTCTCTGTATCATCAAAGTTGGGAGCAAAGTCCACCGTATCTTTATTGATATCTGCCAGAAGTTCCATGGAAATTTTGGAAAGTCTTGCCTCAGTGTATCGCATGGCAGCGGCACCATCTCCGTCCACAGAACCAAAGTTTCCGTGACCGTCTACCAGAGGATAACGGGTAGACCATTCCTGTGCCATATTGACCAGAGCACCATAAATGGAACTGTCTCCATGAGGATGATATTTACCCATGGTATCGCCGACGATACGCGCACATTTACGATGAGGCTTATCAGGACCGTTGTTTAATTCGATCATGGAATAAAGGACACGGCGCTGAACCGGTTTTAATCCATCCCGGACATCAGGAAGAGCACGGGCTGCGATTACACTCATGGCATAATCGATATAGGAATCCTCCATTTTTTTCTTCAGATCGACTTCCTCGATCTTGTCAAAAATATGTTCGTCCATTCTATTCTCCATATCTGAGCAATTGAAGCTCAAATTTATTTAGATATCCAGGTTCTTTACAAACTTTGCGTTTTCTTCGATAAACTGACGACGGGGCTCTACCTTGTCACCCATCAAAGTATTAAAAGTGATATCTACTTCTGTTTCGTCATCATCATCCATGTTGACACGGAGCAAAATACGTCTTTCAGGATCCATGGTAGTTTCCCAAAGCTGTTCTGCATCCATCTCACCCAGACCTTTATATCGCTGGATTTTATTATTCTGATCACGGCCTACTTCCGCAAGAATGCTATCCAGTTCCTCATCACTGTAGGCATACCATATCTGTTTATTACGCTCCAGTTTGTACAGAGGCGGCTTCGCCAGATAAACATGTCCCTGTTTGATCAATTCCGGCATGAAACGATAAATAAAAGTAAGCATCAGGGTGGCAATATGGGCACCGTCCACATCCGCATCGGTCATAATAATAATCTTGTCATAACGGAGTTTACTGATATCAAAATCATCATGAATACCGGTACCAAAGGCAGTAATCATTGCCTTAATTTCCGCATTGGCATAAATTTTATCCAGGCGGGCTTTTTCTACATTCAAAATTTTTCCACGAAGGGGAAGAATTGCCTGTGTGGCACGGCTTCTCGCTGTTTTTGCAGAACCACCTGCAGAATCTCCCTCAACGATGTAAATTTCACAGTTTTTCGGGTCTTTATCAGAGCAGTCAGCCAGTTTACCGGGTAGAGCAGAGCCTTCCAAAGCAGTTTTCCGTCTGGTTAAATCTCTCGCTTTTCTCGCTGCCTCTCTTGCACGCTGGGCAAGAATAGACTTCTCACAGATAATCTTTGCCACCGTAGGATTCTGCTCCAGGAAATAGGTGAGCTGTTCGCTCACTACACTGTCCACCGCACCTCTTGCTTCAGAATTACCCAGTTTCTGCTTGGTCTGTCCCTCAAACTGGGGATCCTCAATCTTGATGCTGACAATGGCTGTCAGACCCTCACGGATATCATCACCGGTAAGATTCTGCTCGCTTTCCTTCAAAAGTTTATTACTGCGGGCATAATCATTAAAGGTTTTGGTCAAGGCATTACGAAAACCAACCAGATGAGTACCACCCTCCGGAGTGTTAATATTATTTACAAAAGTATAGACACTTTCATTGAAGGTATCATTATGCTGCAGAGCTACCTCTACATACACACCATTTTTCGTACCTTCAAAGTACATAATCTGATCATAAAGAGACTCTTTACTCTTGTTCAGATATTCAACGAATTCCTTAATACCACCCTCATAATGGAAAGTTTTGGACTGTTCCTGTCCTTCTCTTTTATCGTGAAGATTGATTTTTAATCCCTTGGTCAAAAATGCGGTTTCCCGCAGTCTTGTCTTTAAAGTGGCATAATCATAAACAGTGTCTTCAAAAATCGTTCCATCGGGTTTAAAGGTAACCTTTGTACCGGTCTTTTCCGGATCACATTCTCCTACCACCTTCAGAGGATAACAGGATTTACCACGTTCATAACGCTGTTTATAAATTTTACCCTCACTGCTGATTTCTACTTCCAGCCAGTCGGAAAGAGCATTTACAACAGACGCACCTACACCATGAAGTCCGCCGGATACCTTATATCCTCCACCGCCAAATTTACCACCAGCATGAAGAATAGTGAATACAACTTCAACTGCAGGAATTCCGGCTTTATGATTGATTCCCACAGGAATTCCACGTCCATTATCAATAACGGTAATGGAATTGTCTTCATTGATATAAACATCAATTTCTGTACAAAATCCTGCTAATGCTTCATCAACGGAATTGTCCACGATCTCATATACCAGATGGTGTAATCCACGCACTGATGTAGAACCAATATACATACCGGGTCTTTTTCTTACCGCTTCCAGACCCTCCAGGATCTGAATCTGGTCTGCGCCGTATTCATTCGACATAAGTATCCTCCAAATTTTTACAGATCAGACGACACCGTGCCGTCTGTCACTTTATAAACCTTGTTAATTTCAAAACGATTATTTACAAAATCATCCAGACCGGTACAGGTAATGATGGTCTGAATATCGCCGATGCTGTTCAACAGATAATTTTGTCTGTTGGAATCCAGCTCGGAAAGCACATCATCCAAAAGGAGCACTGGTGTATCCTTTGTAATTTTCTTCACTAACTCAATTTCTGACAGTTTCAAAGAAAGGGCAGCGGTACGCTGCTGACCCTGGGAACCAAACTTACGGATGTCCAGATCCCCTATATAAAAAGCAAAATCATCACGATGAGGCCCCACAGAAGTGATTTTCATCCTGATGTCCCTTTCCCTGTTTCTTTTTAACGCTGTCTCAAAATCTTCCATCTCGCAATCCGGCTCATAGTGAATCGTAAGTACTTCCTTATCTCCGGACAGTTTTTTATGAATGTCATAAATAATCTCATTCAACTGTTCCGTGAAAAGCCGCCGGCGTTCAATAATTTTACTTCCGAAAGACTGTAACTGCATGTCCCAGATATTTAAGGTTTCTTTCAAATCCGGATTCATGTACATGTCTTTCAAAAGTTTATTTCTCTGATTGACGATTTTGTTGTAATGATTCAGATTGTAGAGATAAACCGAATCGAGCTGACAAAGCTCCATATCTACAAATCGACGACGCTCCGAGGGACCGTTTTTGATAATACTTAAATCCTCCGGAGAAAAGAAAACAACATTGAGTAATCCCAATAACTGAGATGCTTTTTTTATTTTTTCGTTGTTGATGGCAATACCTTTTGATTTGCTGCGACGCAGGTGCATGTCCACCTTATATTCACACATTTCCTTTTCGATATAGGTGCGAATATGACCTTCCTCACAGCCAAAACGAATCATATCCTGATCCTTTGCTCCCTTATGGGACTTTGTGGTGGAAGAAAGGTAAATTGCTTCCAGGATATTGGTTTTTCCCTGGGCGTTGTCGCCAAACAAAATGGTAGTGCCTTTGTCAAAATCCAGCTGAAGATTTTCATAATTACGAAAATCAGCCAATTCCAAAGATTTTATAATCATCGATATGACCTACAGTACTTTGATCTGTTTTCCATCAAAGGAAACCACATCTCCTGTTACTACCTTTTTTCCACGCTGTGTCTCCACAGCGCCGTTTAATTTTACTTCACCGTCCTGGATGACAATTTTTGCTTCCACCCCGGACTCTACCAGACCGGTTGCTTTAAGAAGCTGTCCCAGCTTAATAAATTCATCTTTTAATTTAAATTCTTCCATGATCTCACACTTTTCTAGCTGACTGTTGTAAAGTTAACAGGCAGAATCAGGTAAATATACTGCTCCTCCGCATCCTTGATGAAACAAGGAGCCTTGGGATTTACCAGATACATATCAATTTCTTCATCATCAATGACTCTCAGAGCATCAATCATAAATTTCGGATTAAATCCAATCATCAGATCCTTACCACTCTTCTGGATGTCCATACTTTCATCCATGCTGCCCACAGTAGAATTGATCTTTAATTCCATATCCTGGTCAGTAATATTGATGATAATAGGTTTTTTGTCTCCCTCTTTAATGAGCAGAGTAGCACGGTCAATACAATCCAGTAATTCACGCTTATTAACTCTTACCTTTGTCTCATAATCACTGGAAAGCATCTGCTCAATACGGAAATATTCTCCTTCAATCAGACGGGATACCACGATGGTCTGATCAAACTCAAATAAAACATGTTTGTCGGTAAAGAAAATATTCACATCTTTATCGGTATCACCGGATAAAATCTTACTGACTTCGCTTAAGGTCTTGCCGGGAACAACTACTTTTTTATTTCCATAGGAATTTTTCAGTTTGATTTTACGAATAGAAATACGATGGCCATCCAGAGAAACCACCTTTAACTCATCTTCATTGATCTCAAACAACTCACCGGTCATCAGCTTGTTGTTATCATTATCAGCAATGGAAAAAATAGTCTGGCGTACTACTTCCTTTAAAGTAAACTGGGAAACTACGATGGAATCATTTCTTTCGATTTCAGGAAGATAGGAGAAATCCTCTCCGGACTTACCTATAATATTAAATTTTGCTTTTTCACAGGTAATCGTTGTTTTAAAAGAAGAGTCTGTCTCAATGGTGATATCACTGTCGGGAAGTTTTCTTACAATATCAGAAAAGATTTTTGCGTCCAGGGCAATAATTCCTTTTTCAACTACTTCCCCTTCAATAACAGTTTCAATACCAATTTCCATATCGTTAGCAGTCAGTTTAATCTGTCCCTGTGTTGCATCAATCAGGATACATTCCAGAATGGACATGGTAGTTTTACTGGGAACTGCTTTAGAAACAATCTGAACACCGGTTAAAAGATTACTTTTTGAACATACTAATTTCATTTGATAGATAGCTCCTCTCCTTCAACACAGAAAACGTGTGCGTTTATATATTAAATAATACAGTAATTCTTAGTCTTAATATTAAGGGTTGTTGATTTGTGGAAATCCCTTTCTATTATACTATTTATCGGCATAAAAGAAAATGAAAACTCGTTAAAAACCTGTGGTTAGGTTGGGAATAACTATGAAGTTATCAACATAGGGTTTTAGCAGATTTTCTTTTTTATGGTCTCAATACGCTTCTTAAACTCAGGGTTATCCACCATTTCCTCATTGATTTTGTTGATACCGTGGATAACTGTGGTATGATCCTTCTTTCCAAGGAGTTTACCGATGTTGGCAAGGGACATATCACATAATTCCCTGCAAAGGTACATAACAACCTGTCTGGGCTGGACAAATTCTGCATTTCTTTTTTTGGAGGTGATATCTTCCGGTTTTACACCGAAGTGTTCTGCCACTACATTGATAATCAGCTGTGGGGTCACTTCCTTGGGTTTATCGGGATAAATCACATCTTTTAATGCTTCTTCAGCCAGATCCATGGTAAGGTTTACTTTATTTAATTTAGCAAAAGCAATGATCTTGTTGAATGCTCCTTCCAGTTCACGGATGTTGGACTTAATGTTTGTAGCAATATACTGGATGATTTCATCATCGATCTTATAGTCACTGTTTTCCGTATTTTTACGAAGGATCGCCATACGGGTCTCATAGTCGGGAGCCTGAATGTCGGCAATCAGTCCCCATTCAAAACGGGAACGGATACGCTCTTCCAGGGTTTCCATTTCTTTCGGAGGTTTATCGGAGGAGAGCACGATCTGCTTTCCTGCAGCATGAAGTGCATTGAAAGTATGGAAGAATTCTTCCTGGGTACTTTCCTTGCCAATGATAAATTGGACATCATCGACCATCAGCACATCAACAGTGCGGTATTTCTCACGAAGTTTGGTCATGGCTGCGGCATTACCGCTTCGGATGGATTCGATTACTTCGTTGGTAAACTGCTCGGAAGTAACATAAATAATTTTTGCGTTTGGATTCTGCTCTAAGATAAAATGTCCGATGGAATGCATTAAGTGAGTTTTACCCAGTCCCGCTCCTCCATATAAATAGAGAGGATTGTATACACGTCCCGGGGATTCTGCTACGGCAAGGGATGCAGAATGGGCAAATTTGTTGTTGCTTCCTACTACAAAAGTATCAAATTTATATTTAGGATTTAAGTTGGCATTTTCCAGATTAATATTGTAAACCGGATTGGACGCAGTTTTTGTCTCATCGTCGCCGGTTAACACATCTTTTTCCAGAATAAAGGAAATGTCATAGGTGTGATTGAACATTTCAGAGATGGTAACCTGGAAAAAACTTTTGTATTTACTGGTAATATAGTTGAGAGCATGTCCCTGATCGGATGGAATCAGAATCGTCACAATGTCATTTTCTACATTATATAATTTCAGCGGGGCAATCCAGGTATTAAAGGAAATGTCGGAAAGGTCATATTCTTTGCGAATTGAATCCTTTATTTCATCCCAGCGTTCTTTCATTGAGTCCATTCTAAATAACCATACCTTTCTAAAACATGAAAGATTTCATAAACAAAATCTCACTACTCTATCTTAATATAAAGAATAAAAAATTTCAAGGAAACAGTTTTCCACAAGGTTAACATAGTATTGTTGACGTAAAAGAAAGTTATGCAAAACTGTGGATAAGTGGATTCACAGTTTTCACAGGGATAAATCACATATTTTTTATAATTAGCCAAAAGTTATCCACATGTTATTCACAAAATGTGGATACTTTTATGTAAAGTGGAAAACCTGTGTATAAAAAATTTTTTATAAAAACCCATGTATTTTAAAGCTTTTCCGCTTGACGAAAGGAATTTCTTCTTATATAATTACAACGATATTTTCTCATACACGGGGTTTTTGCGCCCCTTTGATTAAAAAATTCGTTTGCCTTAATTATCATAAGGTTTATGAAAAGGAGGTGTTTCTATATGAAGATGACTTTCCAGCCTAAGAAAAGACAGAGAAGCAAGGTTCATGGCTTCCGTGCAAGAATGAGCACAAAGGGCGGTAGAAAAGTTTTAGCTGCAAGAAGAGCAAAAGGAAGACATAAATTATCCGCATAGGCCGCAATTTTGTGGCCTTTTTTTATCAGGTGATATATGAAATATTCAGAATCGCTTAAAAATTACTTTGATTTCCAGAACGTTTATCAAAAGGGAAGTTCCAAGGCAAACCGGATTCTGGTGATGTATGTATGGGAAAATGGAACGAACCGTAACCGATTGGGAATCTCGGTAAGCAAAAAAGTGGGAAACAGTGTAGTCAGGCATCATTTGACGAGACTGGTCCGCGAAAGTTACCGGCTGCATGAAGAGATGTTTAATAGTGGTTTAGACATTGTAGTCGTGGCAAGAAAAGGCGCCTCTCAGGTGAATTACCATGAGGTTGAAAGTGCGCTGATGCATTTAGGAAAGCTTCATCATATTCTAAAAGAAGATGAAGCAGATCAGAATATGTGAAATGAAGAACATTTTAATTTTTTTAATTAAATTTTATAGAAAGTATCTTTCTCCGATGAAAACCACTAAGTGCCCTTATTTTCCCAGCTGTTCCCAGTATGGTCTGGAAGCCGTGGAAAAATATGGTGCTGTCAAAGGCGGCGCTTTAGCTGCCTGGAGGATACTTCGCTGTAATCCTTTTTCTAAGGGAGGTTATGATCCTGTTCCTTAAAAGAGGATTTTGGAGGAAAGAATGTCAGGTATTTTATTAACCCAATATTCCGGTATTTTTATTGGTCCGGTTGCAAAAATTCTGGGCTATTTAATGGAAGGAATCTTCTTTGTGTTAGATAAAATTGGAATTCCGAATATCGGTTTATCCATTATTCTCTTCACAATCATTATTTATGCTCTTATGCTGCCTCTCACCATCAAACAGCAGAAATTCTCCAAGCTGTCCAACAAAATGCAGCCGGAACTTCAGGCTGCACAGGCAAAATATAAGGGTAAAAAAGACAATGACTCCATGATGGCAATGCAGCAGGAAACACAGGCTGTCTATGCAAAATATGGAGTGTCTCCCACCGGCAGCTGTCTGCCTCTGGTTATCCAGATGCCGATTCTGCTTGCCCTGTACCGTGTTATTTATGCGATGCCTGCTTATGTAGGAAAGATTAAAGAGGCATTTTTCCCGTTGGTGGACAACCTTATTGCTCAGTCCGGTTCTGCAGAATTTATCCAGAGCTTTTCCGGTGCAAGCTATTTTGCAAGACAGTTCAGTAACGAGGCATTTACCAGTGGTGTGACAAGCTATGTACAGAACACCTATATCGATGTGTTAAACCGTGCATCCACTGCAGAATGGTTAAGTATCAGCGAGAAGTTCCCTTCTCTGACAGGAGATGTAGAGCATACCATGTCCCTGATAGACCATTATAACTACTTCCTGGGATTGAACATTGGTAATTCTCCTTCTTATATTATGAAGGAGGCGGTAGCATCCAAGAGTTATCTGTTAGTTATCGGAGCTGTCATGATTCCGGTTCTGGCAGCCTTAACCCAATGGATTGGTGTAAAGCTGATGCCCCAGCCCCAGCAGACAAGCAATGACCCCAACGATCAGGCAGCTGCCATGCAGAATTCCATGAAGATAATGAATAACTTTATGCCTATTATGTCCGCATTCTTCTGTCTGACACTCCCCTGTGGTATGGGTATCTACTGGATTGCCGGTGCAGTTGTCCGTGCGGTTCAGCAGGTTGTTATCAACAGGCACATTGATAAGATGAATATGGACGATATCATCAGTGCCAACGTAGAGAAAAGCAAAAAGAAAATGGAAAAGCGTAATGAGAAGCTGAAAAAAGCAGGAATTGATCCTAATAGTATCAATAATTACGCTTCCATGAATACAAAGAAAATCAACGGCAGTAATTCCAACTCCATCGCTGCAAAAGCCGGTAAATCTACCATGACAGAGCAGGAGAGAGAGGAAGCAATCCGGAAGGCAAGAGAGTACCATGATAAAAATGCAGCTCCCGGCAGTCTGGCTGCCAAAGCCAATATGGTAAAAGAATTTAACGAAAAGAATAATCGGAATAAGGAGGGCAATTAAATGGACTTTATTGAAGTATCTGCAAAAACAGTTAATGATGCAATCACAGAAGCTTGCCAGAAACTTTCCGTAACCAGTGATAAACTGGAATATGAAGTAGTGGAAGAGGGATCTACCGGTTTTCTTGGTATTGGTTCCAAGCCTGCTATCATTAAAGCAAAGGTAAAATGCACTATTGAAGATAAAGCAAAAGATTTCCTGAAGGAAGTTTTTGAAGCAATGAATATGGCTGTTGTCGTTGAAGTAAAATATGACGAAGCTGAGAAGACTATGGACATTGATTTAAGCGGTGATGAGATGGGTGTTCTGATCGGTAAGAGAGGACAGACTCTGGATTCCTTACAGTACCTGGTTTCTCTGGTAGTAAACAAAGAAGTAGATGATTATATCCGCGTAAAAGTTGATACCGAGAATTACAGACAGCGTCGTAAAGAAACCCTGGAAAATCTGGCAAAGAATATTTCTTTCAAAGTAAAGAGAAGCAAACGTCCGGTTTCCTTAGAGCCTATGAATCCTTATGAGAGACGGATTATTCACTCTGCATTACAGAATGATCGTTTTGTAACTACCCACAGCGAAGGGGAAGAGCCTTATCGTCACGTAGTTGTTACATTAAAAAGATAGTAGAAACATAGAAAAATTTTATTAAGTGTGTTAAAATGGGTTATTGTAAAAGTATTACAATAGCCCATCTTTTTTTATTTTAAAGGAAATGATTATGTACACAGATACCATTGCGGCAATTGCAACGGCGCTCAGTGATTCCGGAATCGGAATTATCAGAATCAGCGGACCAGAAGCGATTGCCATTGCGGATAAAATTTATCGTACCAAATCAGGTCAGCAAAAGCTTATAGAATTTGAAAGCCATACCATTCATTATGGTTATATTATCGATTCTGCATCCGGAGATATTTTAGATGAAGTCATGGTTTCTGTGTTTAAAGCACCGAAAAGCTATACGGCAGAAGATACGGTAGAAATAAACTGCCATGGCGGTGTGTTACTGTGTAAGAGAATTTTGGAAGAGGTTTGTCGGGCTGGTGCAAGACTGGCGGAACCGGGTGAGTTTTCCAAGCGTGCCTTTTTAAATGGAAGAATGGATCTGACAGAGGCAGAAGCCGTTATGGATCTGATTCATTCCAAAAATGAATATGCATTATCTTCTTCTATGAAACAATTGAGGGGATCAGTATCAGAATTGATCCGTGAAATGAGGGCAGAAATTTTACATGAGATTGCTTTTATTGAATCTGCTTTAGATGATCCGGAACATATCAGTTTAGATGGCTATCCTTCTTCTTTAGAAGAAAAGGTAGATGATCTGTTAAATAGACTTAAGAAACTTTTGAAAAGTACTGCGAAAGGCCGCATGATTCAAGAAGGTATCAATACGGTTATCGTAGGAAAACCAAATGCTGGTAAATCTTCTTTATTAAATCTTCTGGTGGGAGAAGAGAGGGCAATTGTCACCAATGTGGCAGGTACTACCAGAGATGTGTTGGAGGAATCTATTTCTTTAAGAGGAATTCATTTAAATATTATTGATACAGCTGGTATTCATTCCACCGAGGATGTGGTGGAAAAGATCGGTGTGGAAAAAGCAAAACAATATGCAGAAAATGCCGACTTGATTTTATATGTAGTGGATGCATCGGTTCCTTTGGACGAAAGTGATCAGGAAATCATGGAGTTAATTAAGGATAAAAAGACCGTTATTTTATTAAATAAATCAGATCTGGATGCAGTGGTTAAAGATGAGGACTTTTCACCTTCTGCAATTTTGATTCGTACCTCTGCCAAAGAAAATATTGGTATGGAAGAGTTTGAGGAAAAAGTGGAAGAACTTTTCTTAGGTGGAAAAATTTCTTTTAATGATCAGGTGATGATAACCAATCTCCGTCATAAGAGAGCTTTGGAAGATACCGTAGAAAGCTTACATCTGGTGAAGAAAAGCCTGGAAGACGGAATGCCGGAGGATTTTTATTCCATTGATTTGATGAGTGCTTATACTTCTCTCGGAACCATTATCGGAGAAGAAGTAGGTGAAGATTTGGTTAATGAAATTTTCTCAAAATTTTGTATGGGAAAATAATTGGATTGGAAACAAATAGACGATGAGTGAAATCAGAGAACAAGTAGATGTATGTGTAGTAGGAGCAGGACATGCAGGATGTGAAGCAGCTTTGGCTGCAGCGCGTCTCGGTCTTGAGACCGTAATTTTTACAGTCAGTGTAGATTCTATCGCAATGATGCCCTGTAATCCTAATGTGGGAGGTTCTTCCAAAGGACATCTGGTAAGAGAACTGGATGCTCTTGGCGGGGAAATGGGTAAAAATATTGATAAGACTTTTATCCAGTCCAAAATGCTTAATGCTTCCAAAGGACCTGCGGTACATTCTCTTCGTGCCCAGGCAGATAAAGCGGAATATTCCCGTTCCATGCGTAAGGTTTTGGAAAATCAGGATCATCTTACCATTAAACAGGCAGAGGTTTGTGAATTACTGATCTCTGATGAGGATGGAAAAAAGAAAATTACCGGTGTGAAAACCTATACCGGTGCAGTTTATGAATGTAAGGCGGTTGTACTTTGTACCGGTACTTATTTGAAGGCAAGATGCCTTTGCGGTGAGTCAATCACCTATACGGGTCCTAACGGATTACAGCCTGCTAACCATCTGACCCAGTCTTTATTGGATCAGCAAATAGAAATCCGACGTTTTAAGACTGGTACTCCGGCTCGTATGGATAAACGTTCCATAGATTTTTCAAAAATGGAAGAGCAGTTTGGTGATGAAAGAGTTGTTCCTTTCTCTTTTTCTACAGATCCGAAATCCGTACAGATTGATCAGGTTTCCTGCTGGCTGACTTATACCAATGAAGAGACTCATAATATCATCCGGGCTAACCTGGATCGATCTCCTATTTATGCTGGTATTATTGAAGGAACTGGTCCGCGGTATTGTCCTTCTATTGAGGATAAGGTGGTAAAATTCGCAGACAAAGAGCGGCATCAGGTTTTTATTGAGCCGGAAGGACTCCATACCAATGAAATGTATGTGGGAGGTATGTCTTCTTCTTTGCCGGAAGATGTCCAGCTTGCCATGTACCGGACGGTTCCGGGATTGGAGCATTGTAAAATGGTGCGAAATGCTTATGCCATTGAATATGATTGTATCAATGCAAAGCAGTTATATAATACTTTGGAGTTTAAGTCTATACATGGATTATTTGCTGCAGGGCAGTTTAATGGAAGCAGTGGATATGAAGAAGCGGCATCCCAGGGATTAATTGCGGGAATCAATGCTTCCATGGAGATCCTTGGAAAGAAACCTTTAGTGTTGGATCGTTCTGAGAGTTATATTGGTGTGTTGATTGATGATCTGGTGACAAAGGATAACAGAGAACCTTATCGTATGATGACTTCCCGGGCAGAGTATCGTTTATTGCTGCGTCAGGATAATGCAGACCTGCGTCTTCGGAAATACGGTTATGAAGTTGGATTGGTTTCCCAGGAACAATATGATGAGGTTTTATTAAAACAGCAGCAAATTACTTCAGAAATTGAGCGTTTAAAGAGAACCATGATTGGTGGTTCCAAAGAGCATCAGACTTTTCTTGAAAAGTACAAAAGTGCGCCCCTTCGTACTGCAGCTTCCCTTGCGGAGCTGATTTGCCGTCCGGAACTATCCTATGAAATTTTAGCGGAAATTGATCCGGATCGGAAACCTTTGCCGGAAGCCGTTCAGGAACAGGTTGAAATTGAAATCAAGTATGAGGGATATATTGAAAGACAGCTTCGACAGGTAGAAGCCTTTAAGAAGATGGAAAAAAAATCAATTCCTCTGGATCTTAATTATGATGATGTAGGCAGTCTGAGATTGGAAGCCAGACAGAAATTAAAAGAATTTCGTCCTACTTCTGTGGGGCAGGCTTCCAGAATTTCCGGTGTTTCCCCTGCCGATGTTTCTGTACTTCTTATTTATCTGGAACATTTTAATAAGGAAAAATAATTTATGAGTTCATATGATACCACTACCTTTGAAAAAGATTTGCATAGTCTTGGAATTCAGTTAGAGCAGCATCAGATTGACCAGTTTATGACATATTATGAAATGCTTGTGGAAAAAAATAAAGTGATGAATCTCACAGCAATTACAGAATTTGATGATGTGACGAAAAAACACTTTATTGATTCTCTTACTTTGTGTAAAAGATATTTATTGGATTACCGGTTGAATGTCTTAGATCTTGGAACAGGGGCTGGGTTTCCTGGAATTCCTTTAAAGATTGCTTTTCCTTTTTTAAATGTGACTCTGGTAGATTCTCTGAACAAACGTGTTTTATTTTTACAGGAAGTGATTGAAAAATTGGGACTGGAAAATATCCGTGCAGTTCATGGAAGGGCAGAAGATTTAGCAAGAGATGCAGCTTATCGTGAAAAATTTGATTTGTGTGTTTCCAGAGCAGTGGCTAATCTTTCTACTTTATCTGAGTATTGTCTTCCCTTTGTACAGGTGGGCGGTGGTTTTGTGGCATACAAGGCAGATAAGGCAGAGGAGGAAATAAAACAGGCCGAAAAAGCGGTAAAGATTCTTGGTGGTAAGTTCAGGGAAGACAGTCTGGTGAAATTCTATCTTCCTGATTCCGATATGTATCGTAGTCTTGTATTGATATATAAGGATTCTGCTACTCCAAAAAAGTTTCCAAGAAAAGCGGGACTTCCTTCAAAAGAACCTTTACATTAGACATTACTTAACTTGCATTGAAAAGAATTGGAAATTAAAGGTTATCAACGAATGAAAAAAGAATCTGTAAAAAAATTACAAAATATGTATGCGGAATTGTTGGATGAGCGTGACCGGATACAAAAACAGTTGGATCATAATGTTAATCGAATAAAAGAAATTGATTTATATTTGGATTCTATTTATAAAAAAGAGGATTCGGATTTTAAAGTTTTTTCTCCTAGAAATGTAGAGAATGTCTTTAAGGATACGATTGAAGAGAATAAGAAAGAAAAAGAAGCATTAGAAAATAATAATAAGAATTATTGTCAACAATTAAGTACATTAGATTCTTATCTTTTTGCTTTGAATGAAGCCTTACCACTAAGCAAAAGGGAACAGGATAATTCTATTGAAAACTTATTGGCGGATAATATTACTAACGGGTTAAGTGCTTCTACTCAAGTTTCTTTAGATGAGCGATTAAATATTCTTTCTATTCAGGAAGAGGAACGACAGAGAATTGCCAGAGATTTACATGATGTTTGTTTACAGAATTTGGCACATCTGGTTCATAAAATTGAATTGAGTTCCCTGTATATTGATAAGGATCCTATTCAGGCTAAACTAGAATTGGCTACGGTCAGCAGAAGTATGAAAGAGATAATAGAAGACATCAGAAATACTATTTATGATCTTCGTCCTATGACTTTTGATGATTTGGGATTCAAAGAAACAGTAGAGAGACTTTGTTATTCTTTAAAGCAAAAATCAGATCTCAATGTGGTGGCGGATGTTGATGAAATTCAAATAAATAATGATATTGAGCTGATGACAATATACCGAATTATACAGGAATGTTGTTCCAATGCAATTAATCATTCAGGGGGAACGGAAGTGTCTATTACACTCCGCAATCTTCCCAGTATGTATAAAATAACAGTAAAAGACAATGGAAAAGGATTTGTATTAAGTGATGTGAAGTGTAAAAGAGATCATCATTATGGACTGACAATTTTGAACGAGCGAGTCAAACTTTTGAATGGAAAATTAAGTATTGATTCGATACCAGATAAAGGTACAATTGTTACAATACAAATACCAAGGGAAGATTTTTAAATTATACATGGAGGGATACATAAATGAGTATTAAGGTAATGATTGCAGATGATCATGTTTTGATGAGAGAAGGTATTAAACAATTATTGGAATTTGATGAATCTATTGAAGTAATTGCTCAGGCAGGGGACGGGGTAGAATGTCTGGAATTATTAAAAAAGGTTCATCCGGATGTATTATTACTGGATATCAATATGCCTAACAAAAACGGAATTGAGACTTTACAGGAAATCCGTGATAAAAAGATGAACTTGAAAGTGTTAATGCTTACAGTCCATAATGAGCTTGAATATCTGATAAAGGCAATCGATATTGGAGTAGACGGATACATCTTAAAAGACTCTGAATTATGCGAATTAAAAAAGGCAATTCAGGCAGTAATAGATGGAGAGAGTTACATTCAGCCAAGTCTGATTCCTGCCTTGAATTCTCGTCTTGTTACCAGAGATGTGGATAAAGAAAAAATTGATTCCTTGACCAAAAGAGAGTTGGAGGTATTGATTCAGGTTGCAAACGGTATGTTTAATAAAGAAATCGCAACCAGTCTGAATATCAGTGAACGTACAGTTAAAAATCATATTTCCAGTATTTTTAAGAAGATTGAGGTTTCTGATAGAACCCAGGCGGCGGTGTTTGCTATT
>CAKRTZ010000022.1 GCA_934402515.1 uncultured Lachnospiraceae bacterium | reverse complement strand
TAAAGTGATTGAATATCATGAAAGATTAACCAATCATTAAGAATAATTCCCCACATTTTCCACATACTAACTCCATCAATCATATCTGTAAATGATCATGTCCGTGTAGGAAAAGCGCTATGGATCAGCCGGACTACAGATATAAGACTGGAAATTGGAGGAAAAACAGATTATGAAAGCAACAGGAATTGTGCGCCGGATTGATGACCTGGGGAGAATTGTTATCCCAAAGGAAATTCGCAGAACCCTGCGGATCAGGGAGTCAGACCCCTTAGAAATTTTTACCAGCCATGAAGGCGAAATTATATTAAAGAAGTATTCCCCCATCGGAGAAATGACAACCTTTGCGAAACAGTATGCAGAAAGTCTGGCACAGGTATCCGGACATGCGGCGTTGATTGCAGACCGTGACCAGTTTATCGCGGTAAGCGGCGGATATAAAAATTATATGAATAAGTCCGTGGGCAAAGCCCTGGAGGAGAAAATGAACAATCGAGAAACGATGATGGCTTCAAAAGGGGACAGAAACTTTATTCCCATCAGTGACGAACTTGCGGAAGAATTTGCTCATGAGGGGATTACCCCGATTTTAAGTGAAGGGGATGTGATTGGAGCGGTGGTTCTGCTGGAATCGGAACCCCGAAACAAAATGGGAGAGGTGGAGCAGAAGCTGATCCTTTCCGCCGCCGGATTTTTAGGCAGACAAATGGAACAATAAGAACATGGAACGATAGAAAAAGAGTGGAAAGCTGAGGACAACTGTTCCACTCTTTTTAAATACCAGCATATCTTACAGATGTGCCCGGGCCTGTCCCATCTCGTTGAGCAAGTCAATTTTTGTCTTATAAAGTTTATCAGACAAATCCACGTACACTTTGTGGGGATTGACCAGACGTCTTGTCTCTTCCCACAGGGTGTCCTGCTCTTTCAGACAGTAATCACGAATCTCCATGGTTTTCGGAGAAGTGTAAACACAGGTACCTTTAGAGAAAACCTGAACCATGAGTTCCCGAAGAGTATAGGTTCCGGCCTTTAAAAGAGTCTTTTTCCAGGGCTCCAAAGGGTCAAACAGCATGAGATCTTCGGATTCATGGTAGGTCTCATCTTCCATGCAAATAAGATCGGCTTTGATTTTACCGGATTCTTTTTCATAGATCCGGTAAATTTTTTTATTGCCGGGATTGGTGATTTTTTCGGAATTTTCCGAAAGCTTAATTTTCGGGATGAAACTTCCGTCCGGTGCCTGAATGGCGGCAAGTTTGTATACACCGCCGAAGGAAGGGCAGTCCTTACTGGTAATGAGGTTGGTTCCAACGCCCCAGGAGGTGATGGCAGCACCCTGCTCTTTGAGGGAATCAATGAGAAACTCATCCAAATCGTTGGAGGCAGAGATAACTGCATCGGGAAAACCGGCGGCATCCAGCATCTTCCGGGCTTTTTTACTTAAATATGCCAGATCACCGCTGTCCAGACGAATTCCGTAGAAAGTAAGAGGAATTCCGGTTTCCCGCATTTCCGTAAAGACTTTGATAGCGTTGGGCACGCCGGATTTTAAGGTATCATAGGTGTCCACCAGCAGGATGCAGGCATCAGGATACATGTCGGCATAGGCTTTGAAAGCAGAATACTCATCGGGAAAACTCATGATCCAGCTGTGGGCATGGGTTCCTTTTACCGGCACATCGAAAAGCTGTCCGCACAGCACGTTGCTGGTGCCGATACAGCCCCCAATCACCGCAGCCCTGGCTCCATAAGTTCCTGCATCCGGTCCCTGGGCACGGCGCAGGCCAAACTCCATGATGCCGTCCCCTCTGGCAGCGTGGCAGACTCTTGCAGCCTTGGTGGCGATGAGGCTCTGGTGGTTGATGATATTTAAAATAGCGGTTTCCATCAACTGCGCCTCCATGATAGGTGCAACTACTTTGACTAATGGTTCGCGGGGGAAGATGACGGTTCCTTCGGGAATGGCATAGATATCACCGGAAAAATGAAAATCTGCCAGGTAGGCCAGGAAATCTTCGTCAAAAATATGGAGGGAGCGCAGATATTCAATATCCTCCTCTGAAAAGTGCAGCTCCTGCACATACTGGATCACCTGCTCTAAACCACAGGCGATGGCATAGCCCCCATCTCCCGGGTTGTTGCGGTAAAATGCATCAAAAATAACGGTTTCATTCTGTGCCTTGTTGCGAAAATACCCCTGCATCATGGTCAGCTCATACAAATCGGTAAGCAGTGTCAGATTTTGTCTGTCCATTGGTTCTCCCTTTCCCTTTTCCTCATATTCTGGGGATTTTTTTATTATGATTTTGATGATACCGCAGAAAAAAGCTGTTGACAACATAAAATAGGAAGAATTATAATCGGACTATATGAAAAGTGTTGACGAAGACAGTACTCTTTATGCCAAACGCCACAGCGAGCCGGGGATGGTGCAAGCCCGGTGTCAGTAAGCCAAAGAGGAATATCACTTCCGAGCTTCGTTCCTGAAGGAAGAACCAGTAGGGAACGACGGATTTTCCACGTTACAGGAAAACGGTATAACTGCCCAGTGCAGCGTACACGTAACAGGTGGTAAACGAAGCTGAAGGCTCTCGTCCTATTACGGACGGGGGCTATTTTTATTTCAGGAAGGAGAAATCAAATGTACCAGAAAGTAAACAGCGATCTAAACTTTGTGGATCGAGAAAAAGAAGTCGGAAAGTTCTGGAAAGAAAATGACATTTTCCGTAAATCCATGGAATCCCGCAAACAGGGACCTACCTATACATTCTATGATGGCCCGCCCACTGCAAATGGCAAACCCCATATCGGCCATGTACTGACCCGTGTTATCAAGGACATGATTCCCCGTTACCGCACCATGAAGGGCTACTATGTACCCCGTAAAGCAGGCTGGGATACCCACGGACTGCCGGTAGAGCTGGAAGTAGAGAAACTTCTGGGCCTAAACGGCAAGGAGCAGATTGAGGAATACGGCATGGAGCCTTTCATTAAGAAATGTAAGGAATCCGTATGGAAATACAAAGGCATGTGGGAAGATTTCTCCCAGACAGTTGGTTTCTGGGCAGACATGGACAATCCCTATGTCACCTATGATGATAACTTTATCGAGTCCGAGTGGTGGGCCTTAAAAGAAATCTGGAACAAGAAATTACTTTATAAAGGATTCAAGATTGTACCGTACTGCCCTCGTTGTGGTACCCCGCTTTCCTCCCAGGAAGTGGCACAGGGTTATAAGACCGTGAAGGAGCGTTCTGCCATCGTCCGCTTTAAAGTAGTAGGCGAGGATGCGTATTTCCTGGCATGGACCACAACTCCCTGGACACTGCCCTCCAACGTGGCCCTCTGCGTAAATCCTGATGATACCTACTGCAAGGTAAAGGCGGCAGACGGCTATACCTATTATATGGCACAGGCACTTCTTGACACCGTTTTAGGCAAGCTGGCAGACAAAGAGAACGGCACACCGGCTTATGAGGTACTGGAAACTTACACCGGTAAAGAGTTGGAATACAAAGAGTATGAGCCTTTGTACCAGTGTGCAGCAGATGTGGCTGCCAAACAGCATAAGAAAGGACATTATGTAACCTGTGACACCTATGTCACCATGTCCGATGGTACCGGTATCGTACACATTGCCCCTGCTTTCGGTGAAGACGATGCCAACGTAGGACGCAAATACGATCTGCCCTTCGTACAGTTTGTAAACGGTAAGGGTGAACTGACCGAGGAAACCCCTTATGCCGGCCTGTTTGTCAAAAAAGCAGACCCGGAGGTCTTAAAAGACCTGGATGCCCAGGGCAAATTATTCGATGCACCGAAATTCGAGCATGAATACCCTCATTGCTGGAGATGTGACACCCCTCTGATCTACTACGCAAGAGAGTCCTGGTTTGTAAAAATGACCGCTGTCCGTGACGACCTGGTCCGCAACAACAAAACTGTCAACTGGATTCCACAGTCCATCGGTGAAGGACGTTTCGGAAACTGGCTGGAGAACATTCAGGACTGGGGTATTTCCCGTAACCGTTACTGGGGCACTCCTTTAAATATCTGGGAATGTGAAGGGTGTGGACATCAGGAGTCCATCGGCAGCCGCGCAGAACTGGCAGAGAGAAGTGGAAATCCGGATGCTGCCAAAGTAGAACTGCACCGCCCCTACATTGACGAAGTCACCTTTGTCTGCCCGGATTGTGGCAAGACCATGCGCCGTGTACCGGAGGTTATCGACTGTTGGTTTGATTCCGGTGCCATGCCTTTTGCACAGCATCATTATCCTTTTGAAAATAAGGATTTATTTGAGCAGCAGTTCCCTGCACAGTTTATTTCCGAGGCAGTGGACCAGACCCGTGGCTGGTTCTACTCCCTGATGGCAGAGTCCACCGTGCTCTTTAACAGAGCACCCTACGAGAATGTCATCGTTCTGGGACATGTCCAGGATGAGAAGGGTCAGAAGATGAGTAAATCCAAGGGCAATGCGGTAGACCCCTTCGATGCCCTGGAGAAATTCGGAGCCGATGCCATCCGTTGGTATTTCTACATCAACTCCGCTCCCTGGCTGCCCAACCGTTTCCATGACAAAGCTGTTGTGGAGGGTCAGCGTAAATTCCTGGGAACTTTGTGGAATACCTATGCATTTTTCGTACTGTACGCGAATATTGATGAATTTGACGCAACCAAATATACCCTGGACTATGACAAACTGCCGGTTATGGATAAGTGGTTACTGTCCAAGTTAAATACCGTAATTAAAACAGTAGACAACAACCTGGATCATTATGCAATTCCGGAGGCAGCCAGAGCACTGGATGAATTCGTGGATGAGATGAGTAACTGGTATGTGCGTCGCTGCCGTGAGCGTTTCTGGGCAAAGGGCATGGAGCAGGATAAGATCAATGCTTATATGACCTTATACACCGCTCTGGTAACCATCTGTAAATGTGCAGCGCCCATGGTGCCTTTCATGACTGAGGAAATTTATCAGAATCTGGTATGCAGCATTGATGCAAGTGCACCGGAAAGTATTCATTTGTGTGATTTCCCGGTTGCCAATGAGGCTTATATCAATGAAGAATTAGAGCAGAATATGGAGATCGTCCTGAAGGTAAAGGGCATGGGGCATGCGGCAAGAAATACCGCCAACATCAAGATTCGTCAGCCTTTAGGAACCATGTTTATCAAGGGTGTGGATGAACTGCCTGAGTTTTACGAGGACATCATCCGTGACGAGGTCAATGTGAAGAAACTGGTATTTACCGACGATGTGCGGGAATTCACCAGCTATACCTTCAAACCTCAGCTTCGTACGGTTGGACCGAAGTACGGTAAACAGCTGGGTGGCATTCAGAAGACCCTGGCAACCCTGGACGGCAATGCAGCCATGGATCAGTTAAATGCGGAAGGTGCCATCAAATTTGATGTGGATGGCGTAACCGTGGAACTGCCCAAGGATGATTTACTTATCGACATCGCCCAGAAGCCCGGATATGTGGCAGAAGCAGACAACACCATGACCGTTGTGCTGGATACCAACCTTACCGAGGAACTGGTGGAGGAAGGCTACGTTCTGGAGCTGATTTCCAAGATTCAGACCATGAGAAAAGACTCCGGTTTTGAAGTTATGGATCATATCCGCGTGGCATTAAACGGCAACGACAAGCTGTCTGAAGTTGCTGCACATAATGAAAAAACCATCGCAGACAAGGTTCTGGCGGAGGAAATTGTAAAGAATCAGGAACTGGCAAACACCAAAGAGTGGAACATCAATGGAGAAAACGTGACAATCGGTGTAGAGCGGGTGTATAATAATTAATAACGATTCAGAGCCATGCAAAGCTGCCTTCTGTAAATGCTTGCATTTAGACAGAAAGGCGGCTTTATATGGCGAGATAACCACATGAGCAAAAGGAAAGCTGTGCAACAGCGGTTTTGCGAAGGTGGTTCTGAATAGTATAAGAATACTAAAAATTAGGAGGAGTCACGTGAAAAACCATTTAAATTTTGATAAAGAATTATTCCGCAGAAGTGTTCTCTATAACATCAAAACTTTATATCGCAAGACACTGGAGGAGGCAACCCGTCAGGAGGTGTTCCAGGCAACTGCCTATGCAATTAAAGACCAGATTATTGATTACTGGATGAAATCCCAGAAGGAATATGAGAAACAGGATGCCAAGAGATTGTACTATATGTCCATGGAGTTTCTGATGGGACGTGCGCTGGGCAATAACCTGATTAACTTACAGGCGTATGAGGACGTAAAGGAAGTTCTGGAGGAGCTGGGCTTTGACATCAACGCCATTGAGGATCAGGAGCCGGATGCTGCATTGGGTAACGGCGGTCTGGGACGTCTGGCAGCATGCTTCCTGGACTCCCTGGCGACTCTGGGCTATCCGGCTTACGGCTGCGGAATCCGTTACCGTTATGGTATGTTCAAACAGGAAATCCGTGACGGTTATCAGGTGGAAGTGCCGGATAACTGGTTAAAAGACGGTAATCCCTTTGAACTGCGCAGACCGGAATATGCCAAAGAAGTAAAATTTGGCGGCTATGTCACTGTCCGCACTGATGAAACCGGCAGAAACTACTATGTACAGGAGGGCTACCAGTCCGTCCGTGCCGTTCCTTATGATTTACCCGTTATCGGCTACGGCAATGGCATTGTCAATACCCTGCGTATCTTTGATGCAGAGCCGGTAAACTGCTTTGAACTGGATTCCTTTGATAAAGGCGATTACCGCAAGGCAGTAGAGCAGGAGAACCTTGCCAAAAATATTACCGAGGTGCTTTACCCCAACGATAACCACTATGCCGGTAAGGAGCTTCGTTTAAAACAACAGTATTTCTTTATCTCCGCATCCGTACAGTGCGCTACAGAGAAATACATGAAGAATCATGACGATATCCGTAAATTCTACGAGAAGAATGTGTTCCAGTTAAATGATACCCATCCTACCGTAGCCATTGCAGAGCTGATGCGTATTCTCATGGATGAGTATTATCTGACCTGGGATGAGGCGTGGGCAGTGACCACCAAAACCTGTGCGTACACCAACCACACCATTATGGCGGAGGCTTTGGAGAAATGGCCTATCGAGCTGTTTTCCAGACTCCTTCCCAGAGTTTACCAGATTATTGAGGAGATTAACCGCCGTTTCGTACTGGAAATTGAGAACAAATACCGTGACAATGGCAACGTACAGGAAAAAATCCGCAAGATGGCAATTATCTATGATGGTCAGGTAAAAATGGCACATCTGGCAATCGTTGCAGGCTTTTCTGTCAATGGTGTGGCAAAACTCCACACAGAAATTTTGAAACATCAGGAACTGAAAGATTTCTATGAGATGATGCCGGAGAAATTCAACAACAAGACCAATGGTATCACCCAGCGTCGTTTCCTGCTTCACGGAAATCCCCTGCTGGCTTCCTGGGTCACCGATCATGTGGGAGAAGACTGGATTACCGATCTGCCTAAGATTTCCAAACTGGCTGTCTATGCAGAGGATGAGAAGGCTCAGCAGGAGTTTATGAACATCAAATACCAGAACAAGGTTCGTCTTGCGAAATATATTCTGGAACACAATGGTATTGAGGTTGATCCCCGCTCTATTTTTGATGTACAGGTAAAACGTCTCCATGAATATAAGAGACAGCTTTTGAATATCCTTCATGTGATGTATCTTTACAATAAGATTAAAGAGCATCCCGATATGGATTTTTATCCCCGCACTTTTATCTTCGGTGCAAAGGCAGCAGCTGGATACCGTACCGCGAAACTGACTATCAAGTTGATTAATTCTGTTGCAGATGTAGTCAACAACGATGAGTCCATCAACGGCAAGCTTAAAGTGGTATTTATTGAGGACTACCGGGTATCCAATGCAGAGTGGATTTTTGCGGCAGCAGATGTATCCGAGCAGATTTCTACAGCAAGTAAAGAGGCTTCCGGAACCGGTAACATGAAATTTATGTTAAACGGTGCTCTGACTCTGGGAACCATGGACGGTGCCAATGTGGAAATCGTCGAGGAAGTGGGCAGAGAGAATGCTTTTATTTTCGGTCTCTCCTCTGATGAAGTGATCAATTACGAAAACTATGGCGGTTATGATCCCATGGAAATCTTTAACAATGATCCTGAGATCCGCCAGGTATTGATGCAGCTGATCAACGGAACCTACTCACCGGATGACACCGAGCGTTTCCGTGATCTGTATAATTCACTGCTCAACAACCTGAGCACCGATAAACCGGACCGCTACTTTATTCTGAAAGATTTCCGTTCTTATGCACAGGCGCAGGAACAGGTGGAAGCCCGTTACCGTGATGAAAAGGCATGGGCAAAGAGTGCCATCCTCAACGTGGCACACAGTGGCAAATTCACTTCCGACCGTACCATTCAGGAATACGTGGATGATATCTGGCATTTGGATAAAGTGACACTTCCCAAAGAAACACCCGCAAAAAAAATAGGGAAAAAGTAACCCACACCACAGAACAGGAGACAATGTATATGATACAGTTAGCAGACGGTGGGGCATTCCTGCTCCATGGTACGGAACTGGTAACTGATCCTGCACAAATCAAAGCGCTGGGATTGGATCAGGAACAGGCCCGTAAAAACACAATTGCTTATAACATTTTAAAAGATCACAATACCTCCGGAAATATGGAGAAGCTGAAGATTAAATTCGATAAGCTGACATCCCATGACATTACTTTCGTAGGAATCATTCAGACTGCCCGGGCATCGGGACTGACGAAATTCCCCATTCCTTATGTGCTCACCAACTGCCATAACTCCTTATGTGCGGTGGGCGGTACCATTAACGAGGATGACCACATGTTTGGCCTGACCTGTGCAAAGAAATACGGCGGTGTCTATGTACCTCCTCATCAGGCAGTCATCCACCAGTTTGCCAGAGAAATGCTGGCAGGCGGCGGTAAGATGATTCTTGGCTCTGATTCCCACACCCGTTACGGTGCACTGGGAACCATGGCAATGGGCGAGGGCGGACCGGAGCTGGTAAAACAGCTTTTGTCCCAGACCTATGATATCAACATGCCAGGTGTTGTTGCCGTTTATCTCACCGGGGAACCGGTAAAGGGTGTAGGCCCTCAGGATGTGGCACTGGCAATTATCGGTGCAGTATTTGGAAACGGCTATGTAAAGAATAAAGTTATGGAGTTTGTAGGCCCCGGCGTGCATAACCTGAGTGCAGATTTCCGTATCGGAATCGATGTTATGACCACCGAGACCACCTGCCTGTCCTCCATCTGGGAGACTGACGAGAAGATCGAAGAATTTTATGAGATTCATGGACGTAAAGAGGATTATTCAAAGTTACAGCCCGGTGATACCGCATATTATGACGGATTGATCACCATCGATTTAAGCAAAATCCGTCCCATGATTGCCATGCCTTTCCATCCCAGCAATACCTACACGATCGAGGAGTTAAAGGCAAACCTGGATGACATTCTGGCAGATGTGGAGAAACGTGCTGCGGTATCTTTAGATGGTGCCGTGGATTTCACACTCCGTGACAAGATCGTGGATGGCAAATTCATGGTAGACCAGGGCATTATTGCCGGATGTGCAGGCGGCGGATTTGAAAACATTTGTGCAGCTGCGGATATCTTAAAGGGCAAATATATCGGAAACGGCGGCTTTACCTTAAGTGTTTATCCTGCCTCCATGCCAATTTATATGGAGCTGATCCGCAATGGCTGTGCTGCAACAATCATGGAAACCGGTGCAATCATGAAAACCGCATTCTGCGGACCTTGTTTCGGTGCCGGTGACACCCCTGCCAACAATGCTTTCAGTATTCGTCATTCCACCAGAAACTTCCCTAACCGGGAAGGTTCCAAGCTGCAGAATGGACAGATTTCTTCTGTGGCACTGATGGATGCCCGTTCTATTGCGGCTACCGCGGCTAATCAGGGCGTGCTGACTGCAGCAACAGAGTTTGACGGTGATTTTGGCGTATACCAGTATCATTTTGATCAGAAGATTTACGAGAACCGTGTCTTTGATTCCAAGGGTGTGGCAGATCCTGATCAGGAAATCCAGTTTGGTCCCAACATCAAGGACTGGCCGAAGATGGGGGCATTGCCGGAGAATCTGGTACTCCGTGTGGTATCTGAGATCCACGATCCGGTTACCACCACCGATGAGTTGATTCCTTCCGGAGAAACTTCCTCCTATCGCTCCAATCCCTTGGGACTGGCAGAGTTTACCCTGTCCCGGAAAGACCCTGCTTATGTAGGGCTGGCAAAGGAGATTCAGAAGGCAGAAACTGCCCGGATGGCGGGACAGCATCCCTGTGAAGCCAATGCAGATGTGAAACCGGTGATGCATACCGTGAAGAAAACCTTCCCGGATGCAAGCCATGAGAATACCGGTTTTGGCTCTACTATTTTTGCAGTGAAACCTGGTGACGGTTCTGCCCGTGAACAGGCAGCTTCCTGTCAGAAAGTATTAGGTGGATGGGCAAATATTGCCAACGAGTACGCAACCAAGCGTTATCGTTCCAACCTGATCAACTGGGGTATGCTTCCTTTCGTGATTCCCACAGGCGACCTTCCTTTCAAAAATAAGGATTACCTGTTTATTCCACAGATCCGCAAGGCTGTGGAGGAGAAGTGGGACAGCATCAAAGCATATACCGTGGATGTGGAGAACGACAAACTGGTGGAGTTTACCCTGACTTTAGGGGAACTGACCGATGAAGAAAGACAGATCATCCTGAAAGGATGCCTGATTAACTACAATAGAGTAGACTAACAAATTTACAAAAGAGAAGGACACCGGCTTTGTGGTTGGTGTCCTTTTCTTTTGCAATAGTTACTCTTCAATAATATGGATTTCCAGATAATCAAAATCAATTTCTTCCACGAAACTGTCCTGGGTGAAACGGGTCTTGCGGTAACGCTTGAAGTCCCGGATATTACTGTCCAGCCATTGTGGTTCTGCCAGATTAAATTCCAGGCAGATTTTGGTGAGGGCGTGAAAGATTTTGTGAGTACGGGTATCATCAGTGTCATCGCAGATTACGGTATCCTGCAACAGATGATTGTTTTTCCAGATTTTACCCCACATACGGAACATAAACGCTACCTCACTTTCTTGTGCAGAAAACAGCAAGGGTTTTACTGCTGAGTAAACAAAGATTTATTATAACAGTTTGCCAAAAGAAAAACAAGGCATCTGCGTGCCCAAATAGGAAATATATGCTATACTGACTAATATAAGGTGAAAGGAAATTATGTTATGGAATTTGTACCAAGTCGTGACAATGAAGTGGATAACTGGAATGAAGTCATTCTCGTATACTCCTCTGCCCTGAAACAGATCGAGACCAAACTGGAGATTTTAAATGATGAGTTTCAGCATGTACATCAGTATAATCCCATTGAGCATATCAAATCCCGTCTGAAAACATCGGAGAGCATCGTGCGCAAATTAAAAGGGGATGGCCACGAGGCAACCATTGAAAATATGGTGAAGTATGTGAATGACATTGCAGGGATTCGGCTGATCTGTTCTTTTACTTCCGATATATATAAGCTGGCGAAAATGATTGCCAATCAGCAGGATGTGACATTGCTTTCTGTCAAGGATTACATAGCCAAGCCAAAACCCAGCGGGTATAAAAGCTTTCATATGATCGTTACCGTTCCGGTATATCTGTCGGATCGTATTGTGGATGTAAAGGTGGAAATTCAGATTCGTACCGTTGCCATGGATTTCTGGGCAAGCCTGGAGCATAAAATCAACTATAAATTTGAAGGGGATGCACCGGAGCATTTAAAAAAAGAACTGGTGGAATGTGCAAGGATGGTATCGGATCTGGATGCCAGAATGCTGTCCTTAAATGAGGAAGTACAGAACTATCGAAAAGAGTCCTAAAAATGAGGAGTGCCCAGGCACCTTTCAGCACCTGGGCTATTATGAAAAAATTTATCTTGTTTCCTTTGAACTGATTTAAGTATAGCAATTATTTATGAACAAATTATGAACAAGATGTAAAACTATAGTGAACTCTGCTTAAAATGGAAAAAGAATAAAAGGCATATTTATACATAATGCACAAAAGAAAAGAAGGCGAAGTGGGTAAGCCTTTGGATTGCATTGACAAAAAACAGGAAAAATGACAGAATAAAGGAAATTGTTACTGGAACGAGGGACGAGTGAACAGTAATAGGTGGAAAGGATAATAGAGCATGGATATATTTATGGATAAGCTGGCACAACGGGTGAATGCTCAAGAGATGATCAAGGCAAATTCCGAGGCGGATACAGCCAGAATGGAACAGCTGCAGACCCAGGTGGACAGATATGAAGCAGGCTTGCAGGATATGCAGAATTGCAATGCAAAGAGTGCAGAACTGTCGGAGGAAATGAAGACAGGATTAAATGCAATGCTCGGCAAAATGGAGGATACCATGGAAAAGATGGGAGGCTCCGTAGAAAAGATGGATGGTTCCATTGAGAAAATGGATCATTCTGTGCAGCAGATGGATGAGCTTGTTCAAAAAATGGAAGAAAATTCTCCTCAGTTTCCCAATAAAGAAGAAATGGCAGAAATGTTTCGTCAATCTGATGACTTTACCCACCGGGAAGATGTGAAAGTATATCGCAATGTGCAGGCATCCATTGTGGAAGAGAATGAAAAACAGACTGCCCGGGTAGAGGAACTGGTGAAGCTTTCCAACGGAAAGCTGGCGGGAAAAACTACGGCAGCATTGATTTTTTCTGTTCTTGCGTTTGTGGCAGCAGCCGGAACGCTGGCATTACAAATCCTTCAGATGCTCAATGTCAGACTTTTCTAAAAGACAGGGATAACGAGGTGACAACATGGCAAAGCAACTTTGGAAACCAGGCAATATGCTATATCCTGTTCCCGTGGTTATGGTCAGCTGCACGGATGGAAAAGGGCAGGATGATATTATTACGGTAGCATGGGCAGGAACCATCTGCTCAGATCCGGCTATGCTTTCTATTTCCGTTCGCCCGGAGCGCTATTCCTATCACATGATTAAGGAAACCGGGGAATTTGTGGTGAACCTGGTAACAAAAGACCTGGTATTTGCCACCGATTATTGCGGTGTCCGGTCTGGACGGGATGTGGATAAATTTAAGGAAATGAAGCTGACCAGGCTGAAATCCACCTATGTGAAGGCTCCCGGAATTGTTGAGAGCCCTGTGAATCTGGAATGCAAAGTGACCAAGTCCGAACTACTGGGAACCCATGAAATCTTCCTTGCCAGAATTCTGGGCGTGACGGTGGATGATAAATATATGGATGAACACGGTAAATTTTGGCTGAATCACAGTGGCCTGGTGACCTATTCCCATGGAGAGTATTATGCACTGGGCGAGAAGCTGGGTAAGTTTGGATATTCGGTGCAAAGGAATAAAGCAAAGTAATCAGTCCGCAGTGGAGTTTTCCATTGCGGATTTTTTATCTAATAAACTTCCCCGGGTGATGGCGGCTGTCCCATAACGCTCGCGAATGGAATCCAGTGCCTGATCCAGTTTACGCTGTTTTTCAGCGGAAAAAGTTTTTACGGGAGCAGTCGTTTCATGGCCGGGATGAGGCATCTTTTCCATATAAGAAAACAGATCCAATTGTTCCGGGGCATCAGCGTCCTCCAGACGGCTGGTGCGAACTCCAAGAAGACGCACCGGATCACCGCTCCAGATTTCAGCAAAAAGCTGGCAGGCAGTCTTATAGATGAGATCTGTACTGTTGCTGGCATGTTCCAGAGTAGTCTGATGAGAGGCCGTGCGAAAATCACTATATTTGATCTCCACACTGATCATAGAAGCTTTTTTACCGACCTGACGAAGTCTTCTGCATACAGATTCAGAGAGAATAAGAAGTTCCCTGCGCGCCGCCTCCCCGGTAACCACATTTTGGCTGAAGGTGGAAGAGTTTCCTACACCTTTGGCATCCTCCCGGACGGATAAAACCCGGCTGTCGTCCATGCCATTGGCGAATTCCCACAGCGTGCGTCCATGACTTTTCAAATGTAATTCCAAAATATGCACATCTGCCCTGGCCAGATCTCCGATGGTGAGAATTTCCAGCTTACGCAGAGTGTCCACACTGGAACCGCCACAGGAGAAGAGACGGGAGACCGGAAGGGGCCACATTTTTTCCTGAATTTCCCAGGAATATAAGGTGTGAACTTTATCCGGTTTCTCAAAATCGGAAGCCATTTTGGCCAGAACCTTACGGTCTGAAATCCCCACATTTACCGTGAAACCGAAACGATCCCGTACGGTGTCTTTTATCATGGCAGCTGCAGTTAACGGATCGGGAAACTGGTGACAGATGGGGGTGTAATCCATATAGCACTCGTCAATGCTCACCTGTTCGATATCCGGACAGACAGACTTTAAATACGCCATCAGCTCATGACTTCGCCGGCTGTAAAGAGCGTGGTCAGGCTTGTGCATGGTAAGTCCCGGGCATTTGCGCAGAGCAGTCATCACCGACTCACCGGTTTTGATGTGGTAAGCTTTGGCGGGAATGGATTTTGCCAGTACCACACCATGACGGCTCTGAATATCTCCGCCGATGATAGAAGGAATGGTGCGCAGATCCACTGCAGAACCTTTTTCCAATTCATCCAGGGCTGTCCAGCTTAGGTAGGCCGAGTTTACATCAATATGAAAAATAATGGATTTGTCGTTGCTTTTCATGTTCCCAGTATACCACGAATCCTTTACAAGAGGAATGTTTGCTGTTACAATGAGACGGTATGAAAACACGAGAGAAAACACATAATAATAGAAAAATGCGTTACACATATATCAAGACTGCCTTATTTATAAGTGTAGTCAGTGCTTTTTTTCTGCCCACTTTTTGTCCTTTTGAGCACACTGGCGATAACATGTTTACCATGTATGTCAATGGGGAACAGGTAGGAACCGTTGCAAATGAAGAGACCGCCCAGAGTCTGCTGATCCAGGCGCGTAAACAGATCGCAGCCGACTCTGAGGAACTGGTATTGATGGAGGTGGATTCCCGTTTAGAGGGAAAAGAGGTCATTTGGGGACAGGTGGATGAAGAAAGCAGGGTACTGGATCATATTGTAACCATACTGAAAAAGGATCATAAGGAAACCCTGCAGCGCTCTTATATGGTGCGTGTGGGTAACTATACCGTCAGTCTTGCCAATACCGGTGAGGTGGAACAGCTTTTAGATAGTGTACTGGGCAAATACGATGAGGAAAAACGCTTTCATGTACAGCTGACAGCAGATTGTGATAGTGAACTGAATGTACTGACGACACAGGTGTACAGCGACGAAGAACAAAAGGAGATGGAAGCTTCTACCCAGCAGACAGAGGTATTCCAGAGAGCAGGTGTAGGCCAGGACATGGCAGAAGCCATGGCACAGACGGAGCCGGTCACGGAGAAAAACTTTCAGGACTATGATCTGGGGCTGATCTCCATGGATTTTGCAGACAAAGTGGAGGTGGTGGAAGCCTATCAGCCGGAGGCAGAGCTGACTCCCATTCAGGATGCAGTGGATGCGGTATGTGCAGATCAGGAAGTAAAGACTACCTATGCGGTGAAGTCGGGAGATACCCTGTCAGAGATTTCTCTGACCACCGGCGTTCCGCTGGACAAGATCATCGAGATGAATGATACCCTGGACAATGAAAACTCCATCATCCGGGCAGGGGAAGAACTGGTGGTAACCATCACCGAGCCGGGAATCTCCGTAGTCCGCACAGAGCAGAAATTCTACGCAGAGGATTACGATGAGGATATTGTTTATGTACCCAATGATGAATGGTATACCTATCAGACCAAGGTGTTACAGCAGCCCTCTGCCGGACACAGGGAAGTAGTGGCAACGGTCACCTATCGCAACGATCGGGAGGAAAGCACCGAAATCCTTATGGAAAACGTGGAATTGGAAGCGGTTGCCAAGATCGTGGAACGGGGCACCAAAATTCCGCCTACCTATATGAAGCCGTTGTCCGGTGGACGTATTACCTCCCAGTTTGGTCCCCGAAAGGCACCGAAACGGGGAGCCAGCACCTATCATAAGGGAGTAGACTATGCGACACCTACCGGAACTGCTGTTATGGCATCTGCTGCAGGAACCGTGGTAAAGGCCGGATGGGGAAGCGGATACGGTTACGTTGTTTATATCCAGCATTCTGATGGAAGACAGACCCGCTATGGACATTTAAGCAAGGTTCTGGTATCGGCGGGACAGACGGTTTCCCAGGGACAGAAGATTGCCCTAAGCGGAAATACCGGAGTCAGCACGGGACCTCACCTTCACTTTGAAATGCTCATCGGAGGCGTGCAGGTTAACCCGCTGAAATATCTGAGTTATTAGGGAGCATATCGGACTATTTACAAATGAGAAAAATATGCTATAATGTAGCGATGATGATTTTTGAATATTTTCTTAATTTTGTATAGATAGATATCGAGGAATATTATGGAACAATACGCAATCAAAGGCGGCAATCCGTTAGTCGGCGAAGTGGAAATCGGCGGCGCGAAGAATGCAGCGCTGGCAATTCTGGCGGCTGCAGTGATGACGGATGATACGGTTACGATAGAGAACATGCCGGATGTACGGGACACCAATGTTCTGCTGCAGGCAATGGAGAGCATCGGGGCTCTCATTGAGAGGGTAGACCGTCACACGGTCAGGATTAACGGTGCGAATATCCACAATCTTGTCATTGAAGACGATTTTATCAAGAAGATCCGCGCATCCTATTATCTTTTAGGTGCCTTGCTTGGCAAATATAAGCAGGCAGATGTGACACTTCCCGGTGGCTGCAATATCGGAAGCCGTCCTATCGACCAGCACATCAAGGGTTTTCGTGCTTTGGGAGCCAGTGTGCGCATTGAACATGGTCATATCATTGCAGAGGCAGACCGGCTGGTGGGCAACCATATCTATCTGGATGTGGTGTCTGTGGGTGCGACGATCAATGTAATGATGGCTGCAGTGATGGCTGAGGGGCAGACCATTCTGGAAAATGCAGCGAAAGAGCCCCATGTGGTAGACCTTGCCAACTTTTTAAACAGCATGGGTGCCAACATTAAAGGTGCCGGTACGGATGTGATCCGTATCCGTGGTGTACAGAAACTTCACGGAACCAACTATGCCATTATTCCCGATCAGATTGAAGCAGGTACTTTTATGTTTGCTGCTGCCGCGACCTGTGGGGATGTGACGGTGAAAAATGTGATTCCGAAACATCTGGAGTCCATCAGTGCGAAACTGATCGAGATCGGCTGCCAGGTGCAGGAGTCTGATGATGCGGTTCGTGTGGTGGCAACCCGCAGACTGGATCACACCCATGTAAAGACCCTGCCCTATCCCGGTTTCCCTACAGATATGCAGCCCCAGATTGCAGTGACTCTTGGTTTATGTAACGGAACCAGCATTGTAACGGAAAGCATCTTTGAAAACCGGTTCAAATATGTGGACGAGCTGACCCGCATGGGAGCCAGCATTAAAGTAGAAGGAAATACGGCCATTATTGATGGTGTGGGCAAATATACCGGAGCGTCCTTGAGTGCGCCGGATCTGAGGGCAGGAGCAGCACTTGTGATTGCGGCACTGGCAGCAGAGGGCTTTTCTACTGTGGAGGAGATTCAGTATATTGAACGGGGATATGAGGATTTCCCGCTGAAACTGCAGTCTCTGGGGGCACAGATTGAACGTGTGAACAGTGAACACGATTTTCAGAAGTTCAAATTAAAAATAGGTTAGACATTTGTCGGAATTTGTATATTGACAAGTGATATTACTGGGTGTACATTACAAACGATAACTCTCTTATTCAGAGTGGTGGAGATACATAGGATCTGTGAAGCCACGGCAACCCCCCTGGAGGAAGGTGCCAACCTGAGCGAATTTACTGCGAGAGCAGAGAAACGTCGAACAATAAGAGGATTTGAGCAGAGTAAGATTTCAAGTCCGCTTATTGAATGATAAGCGGACTTTTTTATTGTTCCATAGAGGTTATCGAATACAAATACAAAAGGAGAATAGAAATGGAAAAAAGATTATTTACTTCCGAATCCGTGACTGAGGGACATCCCGACAAAGTCTGTGACGCAATTTCCGATGCCATCCTGGATGCCTGCATGGCACAGGATCCCATGAGCCGTGTGGCATGCGAGACTGCAAGCTGCACCGGTTTCGTACTGGTAACCGGTGAGATTACAACCAAGGCCAACCTGGACATTCCTGCAATCGTCCGTGAGACCGTCAATGAGATTGGCTACAACGATGCCAAGACCGGATTTGACGGCAACACCTGTGCTGTTATGGTAGCACTGGATAAGCAGTCTCCGGATATTGCCATGGGTGTTGACAAGGCACTTGAGGCGAAAGAAGCAAAGATGAGCGACGAGGAGATTGAGGCAATCGGTGCCGGCGACCAAGGTATGATGTTTGGTTATGCAACCAACGAGACCGATGAGTGCATGCCTTATCCCATCTCTCTGGCACACCGTCTGGCAAAACAGCTTACCGCTGTGCGCAAAGATGGCACCCTGAAATATTTAAGGCCCGATGGAAAAACCCAGGTTTCCGTAGAGTACGATGAGAACGGCAAGCCTTTCCGTCTGGAGGCAGTTGTCTGCTCCACCCAGCATGATGAGGATGTAACCCAGGAACAGATTCATGCAGATATTAAGAAATATGTATTTGACCCCATTCTGCCCGCAGAGTTAGTGGATGAGAATACCAAATTCTTTATCAATCCTACCGGGCGTTTCGTAATCGGCGGCCCTCACGGTGATGCCGGTCTGACCGGACGTAAGATTATCGTAGACACCTATGGTGGATATGCCCGTCACGGCGGCGGCGCTTTTTCCGGAAAGGACTGCACCAAGGTTGACCGTTCCGCAGCTTACGCAGCACGTTACGTTGCAAAGAACATTGTAGCTGCCGGACTGGCTGACAAATGTGAGATTCAGCTGTCCTATGCTATCGGTGTGGCGCAGCCTACCTCCATCCTGGTAGATACCTTCGGAACCGGTAAGGTTTCTGATGAGAAGCTAGTTGATATTGTCCGTGAGAACTTCGACCTTCGCCCCGCAGGAATCATCAAGATGTTAGACCTTCGCCGTCCTATCTACAAGCAGACCGCAGCTTACGGTCACTTCGGACGCAACGACCTGGATCTTCCCTGGGAGAAACTGGATAAGGTTGATGTTTTGAAGAAATACTTATAAGAAACCTATCGAAATATTTTTCGGAAAGAACCGCCCGCAAGGCGGTTCTTTCTGTTATAATAAATCCGGTAAGCACAGAAACGGATTGTCCGCTGGCGGAACAAGACGTTTCTGTATTTAACGGATAAACACGCATAAGCAAGGAGGGTGACAACCCGGATTGCGCATGTGTGTTGCGATTTCGAGAGTTCGCAGAACGGAGAAATCGGATTTATTATACAGAGGAAATCATTCATGGCATTTACCCATTTACATGTACATACCGAATACAGTCTTTTAGACGGAGCCAACAAAATCAAGGAATATGTGAAACGCATCAAGGAACTGGGCATGACGGCGGGTGCCATCACCGACCACGGTGTCATGTACGGTGTCATTGACTTTTATAAAGAGGCAAAGGCTGCCGGCATCAATCCCATCCTTGGATGTGAGGTCTATGTGGCACCCAACTCCCGTTTCGACAAAGAACTCACCGGGGGCGAGGATCGCTACTACCACCTGGTGCTTCTGGCAGAAAACAACAAAGGCTATGAAAATCTGGTAAAAATTGTCAGCCGTGGTTTTACGGAAGGATATTACTACAAACCCCGTGTGGATATGGAGATTTTGAACCGCTACCATGAGGGCATTATCGCTCTTTCTGCCTGTCTGGCGGGGGAAGTACAGCGTTACATCGTCAAGGGACTTTATGACGAGGCGAAGAAAACAGCCCTGAAATACCAGGAGTGTTTCGGTAAGGGCAACTTTTTCCTGGAACTGCAGGATCACGGCATCCCGGAGCAAAAAACCGTCAACACCGCACTGCTGCAGATGAGCAAGGAACTGGGCATCGATCTGGTTGCCACCAATGATGTCCATTATACCTACCGGGAGGATGAGGCGCCCCACGATATCCTGCTCTGCCTCCAGACCGGTAAAAAGCTCTCCGATGAAAACAGGATGCGCTACGAGGGCGGACAGTATTATGTAAAGAGTGAAGAAGAAATGAAAGCCCTGTTTCCCTATGCCTGGGAGGCCGTGGAAAATACTCAGCGGATCGCAGACCGGTGTCATGTGGAAATTGAGTTTGGAGTCACCAAGGTGCCCCACTTTGAAGTACCGGTGGGCTATGATTCCTGGACTTATTTAAATAAATTATGTGAGGATGGACTAAAGGAGCGCTACCCGGAGGATGACGGCACCCTCCATAACCGTATGGAGTATGAACTGGGCGTCATCCGGAAGATGGGATATGTGGATTATTTCCTTATTGTATGGGATTATATCAATTACTGCAGGGAGCATGGCATTGCGGTAGGACCGGGACGTGGATCTGCGGCGGGAAGTATTGTTTCTTATTGTCTGAAAATTACCAACATTGATCCTATCCGTTACAGCCTCCTTTTTGAGCGGTTCCTGAACCCGGAACGAGTGTCCATGCCGGATATTGACGTGGACTTCTGCTTTGAAAGACGGCAGGAAGTTATCGATTATGTAAAGGAAAAGTATGGCGCAGACTGCGTGGTACAGATTGTAACCTTCGGTACGCTGGCGGCCAAAGGTGTCATCCGGGATGTGGCGCGGGTCATGGATCTGCCCTACAGCTTTGCGGATTCCATCGCCAAGATGATTCCCAACGAGTTAAATATCACCTTAAACCGGGCACTGGAAATCAATCCGGAACTGCGGAAACTCTACGAGAGTGATGCCCAGGTACATGAACTGATTGATATGAGCAAACGGCTGGAAGGTTTGCCCCGCAACACCTCCATGCATGCGGCCGGTGTGGTGATCTGCCAGAAACCTGCAGACGAATTTGTTCCCCTGTCCAGAGGCTCTGACGGTTCCATTACCACCCAGTTTACCATGACCACCATCGAGGAACTGGGACTGCTGAAGATGGATTTTCTGGGTCTGCGTACCCTCACCGTCATCCAAAATGCAGTGAAACTGGTGGAGAAATCCACCGGAGAAAAAATTGATATCGATGCCATCGACTATGATGACAAGGCAGTGTTAAGTTCTCTGGGAACCGGGCGGACAGACGGCGTGTTCCAGCTGGAGAGTGGCGGCATGAAAAGTTTCATGAAGGAGTTAAAGCCCCAGAACCTGGAGGATCTCATTGCCGGAATTTCCCTGTACCGCCCAGGTCCCATGGACTTTATCCCCAAATATATCAAGGGAAAAGAGGATGTGGCGTCCGTTACCTATGACTGCCCGGAGTTAGAGGATGTTCTGGCTCCCACCTACGGTTGTATCGTCTACCAGGAGCAGGTTATGCAGATTGTGCAGAAACTGGGAGGTTACACCATGGGACGTGCGGATCTGGTGCGCCGTGCCATGAGTAAAAAGAAGCAGTACGTCATGGAGCAGGAGCGGAAAAACTTTGTCTACGGCAACGAGGAGGAGCATGTTCCCGGCTGTGTGGCAAAGGGCATCCCGGCAGAGGTGGCAAGCCATATTTACGATACCATGATGGATTTCGCCAAGTACGCCTTCAACAAATCCCATGCGGCGTGCTACGCGGTGGTTTCCTACCAGACTGCCTATCTGAAATACTATCATCCCGTGGAGTATATGGCAGCGTTACTTACCTCCGTCATTGATAACTCCGGCAAGGTGTCCGAGTACATTCTGACCTGCAGAAACATGGGCATTCAGATTCTGCCCCCGGATATTAACGAAGGAGAGGCTGGATTCTCCGTGTCCGGCAGAAGTATCCGTTATGCCCTCACGGCCATTAAGAGCGTGGGCCGTCCGGTGATTGACGGACTTCTGGAAGAAAGAAAAGAACGGGGTCCCTTCACCAACCTGAAGGATTTTATTACCCGTATGGCAGACCGGGATATGAACAAACGTGCCATTGAAAACTTTATCAAAGCCGGAGCACTGGACTCTCTGGGACGCATGGAAAGCGGAGCCCAGGAAGTGGATGCGGCGTTGATCCGGAAACAGTTCATGAGTGTGTACATCCAGATCGTAGATGGTATTTTAAGTGATAAGAAGAATAATATGGCGGGACAGATGTCTCTCTTTGACATTGTGGATGACACCCAAAAAGAAGATTTCGATGTGAAATTACCCCAGGTAACCCCTTATTCCAGGGAAATGATGCTGGCTTTTGAAAAGGAAGTGCTGGGCATCTATGTCAGTGGTCATCCCATGGAGGAGTATGTGGAACTGTGGCGTAAACACACCACGGCAAAGACTTCTGATTTTATGCTGGATGAGGAAACCGGCAGCTGCCATCTCCTTGACGGAGCAAGTGTTACCATCGGAGGCATGATCACTGACAAAAAGATTAAATATACCAAAAACGATAAGATTATGGCATTTCTTACGGTGGAAGATGTGGCAGGTTCCGTGGAGGTCATTGTGTTCCCCAGGGATTACGAGAAAAATGCAGACAAACTCATTGAGGATGAAAAGGTCTTTATAAAAGGAAGGGTTTCCGCGGAGGAGGATAAGGACGCTAAGCTGATTTGTGAGCAGATCACCGGATTTGCGGAAGTTCCAAAGACATTGTGGCTGAAATTCCCTAATTTGGCGGAGTACACGGCGAAAGAGCCGCAGACTTCTGCAATATTAAAGGATAGTGAAGGAAAGGATCAGATTGTCATCTATCTGTCAGATACCAGACAGATGAAGAAGCTTCCGCCGAACCGAAATGTGAATGCGGATCAGGCGTTGGTGGATGCGCTGGCAAAATTGCTGGGCGAAGAAAATGTTAAAGTGGTTTGACGAAATTTTATCAATACTATTGTAAATTCAACGAAAATGGAATAAAATGTGTTCAAAGTAGGAGGTAGCAACATATGTCGAAAGAGATTAAAACCATCGGCGTCCTCACCAGTGGCGGCGATGCACCGGGAATGAACGCAGCAATCCGTGCTGTTGTCAGAAAAGCAATCGGTAACGGTGTCAGTGTAAAAGGAATCAGAAGAGGCTATCAGGGTCTCTTGGATGAAGAAATTATAGATATGGAGAAATCTTCCGTTTCGGATATTATCCAGCGAGGAGGTACAATTCTTGGAACCGCCCGCTGTGCGGAGATGCGCACACCGGAAGGACAGAAGAAAGCGGCAGATATCTGCAGAAAACATGGTATTGACGGTATCGTTATCATCGGTGGTGACGGTTCCTACCGTGGAGCAGAGAAACTGGCACAGAATGGTATTAATACCATCGGCCTGCCGGGCACCATTGATCTGGATATTGCCTGCACGGATTATACCATCGGCTTTGATACTGCAATCAATACCGCAATGGAGGCAATCGATAAGATTCGTGATACTTCCTCTTCCCATGAGAGATGCTCCATTGTTGAGGTTATGGGACGTAATGCGGGATACATTGCTTTGTACTGTGGCGTAGCCAATGGTGCAGAGGACATTCTCCTTCCGGAGAAATATGATTATAACGAACAGGCGCTGATTGATAACATCATCGCATCCCGTAAGCGTGGCAAGACCCACCATCTGATCATCAATGCAGAGGGAATCGGACATTCCACTTCCATGGCAAAGAGAATTGAGGCTGCAACCGGCATCGAGACCAGAGCCACCATTCTCGGTTACATGCAGCGTGGTGGTACTCCCACCTGTAAGGATCGTTACTATGCATCCATGATGGGTGCTTATGCAGCAGATATCCTGTGTGCAGGCAAATCCAACCGTGTCGTAGCTCATCAGCACGGCGAGGTAGTGGACTATGATATTGAGGAAGCATTAGCAATGCAGAAGGGCATCGACGAGTACCAGTATCAGGTAGCGAAGATCCTTTCCATGTAATTTATTTCAGGATAAGCAAAGGGGCTTGACCGCAGGCGGCAAGCCCCTCTTTTAAATAGGAGCGTGCAATGGAGCGGATTACAAGCGTATCCAACAACAGAATCAAGGAAGTGGCGCTTTGGTCTGCCAGGGCGAAAGAGCGGCGGAAAGCCGATGTCTATCTGGTGGAGGGGCGAAAGATGTTCCGGGAGGCACCCAAGGAGGAACTGCAGCAGATTTTTGTGGCAGATTCTCTGTGGGAGCGGTTGGAGATGGAAGACATGGACAGTTCAGGCCCGGATGCACAGTTAAAAAAAAGGATTCTGGAACTGGATGGCGATGGCAGAAATTCCGTATTTCTGGTGACGGACGAGGTGTTTCGGAAGATGTCGGACACCCAGACCCCCCAGGGAGTTTTGTGCGTACTGCGTCAAAAACACTATACACTGGAGACCCTTCTTACAAGGGAAAATCCCCTTTTAGTGATCCTTGAAGATTTGCAGGATCCCGGTAATCTGGGAACGATTCTGCGAACCGGAGAAGGAGCCGGTATTACCGGGGTTATTATGAGTAAGGATACGGTGGATTTATATAATCCCAAAACCATCCGGGCCACCATGGGCTCCATTTACCGGGTGCCCTTTCTCTATGTGGAAGATTTAAAGCCGGTACTTACGGAATTGAAGAACAAGGGAATCCAAAGCTACGCTGCCCATTTAAGGGGAACAAAGTATTATGATGCCCTTGATTTTACTGAAGGGACAGCCTTTCTCATCGGCAATGAGGGAAATGGCCTGCGAACAGAAACGGCAGATCTGGCAGATCAGTATTTAAAGATTCCCATGGAGGGACGGGTGGAGTCCTTAAATGCGGCGATTGCCACATCCATTCTCATGTATGAGGCAAATCGTCAGAGACGATAGGGAAGGAGAAAAGTCATGATTGGATTTATCGGTTTGGGAAATATGGCATCCGCAATGATCGGTGGAATGCTGCAAAAGGATATGGTGACACCGGGAGAGATCATCGGTTCCTGCAGGACAGAAGAAACAGCAAAAAAAATAGCAGACCGTTTTGGAATCGAAACCACCACGGATAACAGTACTGTGGCACAGGCGGCAGATATCCTGGTACTGGCTGTGAAACCCCAGTTTTTCCCGGAGGTGATTGCCCAGATCAAGGATGAGGTCAATGCAGATGCACTGATCATCAGTATCGCTGCAGGCAAGACCATGGATTATATTGAGACACAGTTTGGGCGACCGTTAAAGCTGGTGCGATGCATGCCCAATGTCCCTGCCCTGGTGGGAGAAGGAATTACCAGCGTCAGCCGTAATGAACGGGTATCTGACGAAGAGATGAAGCAGGCGATGGATTTACTCTCCAGCATGGGAAAGGCCAGTGAAATTCCGGAGCGTCTCATCGATGCAGTGGTGGGAGTAAGCGGAAGTTCCCCGGCCTATGTCTTTTTATTTATTGAAGCCATGGCGGATGGAGCGGTGGCAGCAGGAATGCCTCGCAGCCAGGCTTATGAGTTTGCAGCGCAGGCAGTCCTTGGCAGCGCCAAGATGGTGTTGGAAACCGGGAAGCACCCTGGTGAATTGAAGGACATGGTATGCTCTCCGGGAGGAACCACCATCCAGGCAGTGAAAGTATTGGAAGAGAAAGGATTTCGGGCAGCAGTCATGGATGCCATGGAAGCATGCATTGAAAAGTCCAAAAGTCTCTAACCACTAGATGTTGTGGTTTGTAACAAAATATAAACAAAAATATTTGCAAAAAACCTCTGACAATTGGGAAAACTTGACAATTTCGGAGGTTTTTGCTATGATCGAGTCCGTAATATATTTAACATTTTTGTAATACTAAAATGCGAGGTATAGAAAAGGATGCGTGACTTGAAAGGACGGCTGCTTTGGTGCATCGGACTGCTGGTGATTTCCCTTACCGGAATAACTGTGCAGGCAGACGGGAATACGGCGACTGGCGAAGAGGGAAACGGCGTGGGAGTTGCATGTTATGTAACCCCATCCGATACACAGCTGCGCAATCAGATAAAACAGGCTCAGCTAGAGCTACAGAAACAGGAAGAGGAGAAGAAGGCATCCTCTACCCTGGTTATGGCAAATGTAAATAATACATTGAATGTACGGGCGGAAGCTGACGAAACTTCCGAAAAAGTCGGATATCTTTATAAGGATTGTGGAGGCACGATTCTGGAGAGGAAGGACGGTTGGACAAAGCTGCAATCCGGTGATCTGGTGGGGTGGGCCAAGGATGACTATCTCTTTTTTGATGAGGAGGCAGAAGCCCTGGCCAATGAGGTTGGAAACCTGATTGTCAACATCGAGACGGATTCCTTGCGTGTGCGGAAAAGTCCCAGTCTGGACAGCGGAATTTATGGACTTTTAAAAGCAGAGGATGAACTGGATGTCATCGAGGTGGTGGATGACGACTGGATTTGTGTAGATTATGATGGGAAGAATGGCTATGTCTCCACGGAGTATGTGTCCACAGAGTTTCACATTGACAGTGGCGAAACCATGGAGGCTGTGAAAGAACGGGAGAAAAAGGCAGCGGAAGAAAAGGCAAAGCTGACTGCATTACAGGGAGCGGTGCTGGCATCGGAAGATGAAACCCGTCTGCTGGGGGCACTGATTCAGTGCGAAGCAGGAAACCAGAGTGCGGAGGGAATGCTGGCGGTAGGCGCCGTGGTGATGAACCGGGTGAGAAGTTCCGGATATCCCAATACCATCGCCGGTGTGCTTTTTGCATCAGGCCAGTTTCCTCCTGCTCTCAATGGAAATGTGGCGAAGGTTTATGAAAAGGGAGTGAAACAGTCCTGTCTGGATGCTGCCGCAAGGGCGATTGCAGGGGAGACCAATGTGGGAACGGCCACTCACTTTAAACGGGCAGGAAACCATGACGGGGTGGTCATCGGTGCCCATGTATTCTGGTAGAGAAAAAGAGAAGGGATGACCTTCTCTTTTTTTAATATTTCTATCTCCCTTTTTCTTTATTGCGCAGGTAGGGGAAATATAGTAGAATGAAGGAAAATACCAAGAAAGGGGAGAGGAAACTATGGACATGACAATTTTCTGGCTTGTACTTATGCTCATCCTGATTTTGGCGGAGATTGCAACCATGGGGCTGACAACGATCTGGTTTGCAGCCGCGGCACTGGTTTGCGGAATCTGTGCAGGCTTTGGTATGCCGTTTCTGCCGCAGATGATCATTTTCATTGTCATTTCACTGGTGTTGATTCTGTTTACCCGGCCTATCGCCATGAAGTACTTTAACAGAGACCGAGTGAAGACCAATGCGGAAAGTCTGATTGGTAAACAGGCAATTGTAACCACCCAGATTGATAACCTGCGGGCAACCGGACAGGTTACGGTGTCCGGACAGGAATGGACGGCACGCAGCAGTGAAGACGGTACGATCATTCCCCAGGGAGCGGTAACGGAAGTCCTGGCTATCAATGGTGTCAAGCTGATTGTGCGTGAAGTCATCAAACGCCAGCCGGAGAAGACAGAAACACCTGCACAGCCGGTACAGGAGCCTGTACAGCCGGCAGAATAAGCATTTAGAAACTAACTTCAAAAAGAAAGATTAAGAGGGAAAAGAAATGGAAATCGCAATTGTAATTGCAGTTCTCGTCGTATTGATTCTGATTTTGGCATCCTGCATCAAAATCGTACCCCAGGCACATGCCTATGTTGTAGAGCGTCTGGGTGCATATGAGGCAACCTGGTCCGTAGGTCTGCATATCAAGATGCCCATTATTGATAAGGTAGCAAGAAAGGTTATTTTAAAGGAGCAGGTTCTGGACTTCGCTCCCCAGCCCGTTATCACCAAGGATAACGTAACCATGAGAATCGACTCCATCGTGTTCTTCCAGATTACAGACCCTAAGCTGTACGCTTATGGTGTAGAGAATCCGTTAATGGCGATCGAAAACCTGACGGCTACTACTCTGAGAAATATCATTGGCGAGATGGAGTTAGACCAGACACTGACCAGCCGTGAAACCATCAACACCAAGATGCGTTCCCAGCTTGATATCGCAACTGATCCCTGGGGTATCAAGGTTACCCGTGTAGAGTTAAAGAACATCATTCCTCCTGCAGAAATCCAGAACTCCATGGAGCGTCAGATGAAGGCAGAGCGTGAGAGACGTGAGGCTGTCACCCGTGCAGAAGGTGAGAAGAAAGCAAGCGTAACTGTAGCAGAAGGTAAGAAAGAGGCAGCAATCCTGGAGGCAGAGGCTGAGAAACAGTCTGCAATTCTCCGTGCAGAGGCAGAAAAAGAGAAGATGCTGCGTGAGGCAGAAGGACAGGCAGCCGCTATTCTGAAAGTCCAGAGTGCAACAGCAGAAGGCATCCGCATGATTAAAGAGGCCGGCGCTGACGAGGCAGTCCTGAAATTAAAGAGTCTTGAGGCTTTCCAGGCAGCTGCTGCAGGTCCAGCGAACAAGATTATCATCCCCTCTGAGATTCAGAATATGGCAGGACTGGTTAAATCAATTAAAGAGGTATAACACATGGACTTAAAAGGACGTCATTTTTTAAAACTTCTGGATTACACACCGGAAGAAATTCAGTACCTGCTGGACTTGTCAGCAGACTTTAAAGCGAAGAAGAAGGCAGGTGTCTTAGTAGACCATCTCCGGGGCAGAAACGTGGCACTGATTTTTGAAAAGACCAGTACCAGAACCCGGTGCGCTTTTGAAGTGGCAGCACACGATTTAGGCATGGGAACGACGTTCTTAAATCCTACCGACTCCCAGATTGGAAAGAAAGAGAGTATCCCTGACACTGCAAGAGTGCTGGGCAGCATGTTTGACGGTATTGAGTACCGTGGATTTGGACAGGACATTGTGGAGGAACTGGCAGAGTATGCCGGTGTTCCGGTGTGGAACGGTCTTACCAATGAGTTTCATCCCACCCAGATGCTGGCGGACTTACTTACCATCCAGGAACATTTCGGCCATATTAAAGGAATCCGCATGACCTACATGGGTGATGCCCGTTACAACACCGGCAATTCCCTCATGGTGGCAAGCGCCAAAATGGGCATGCATTTTACCGTCTGCGCACCGAAAGAATTTTTCCCGGACGCAGCACTTGTGAAACAGTGTGAGGAAATTGCAAAGACCACCGGCGGCAGCATCCGTCTGACAGAAGATCCCATGGAGGGAACAAAAGATGTGGATGTGATTTCCACCGATGTATGGGTTTCCATGGGAGAGCCTGACGAGGCATGGGAGAGCCGTATTAAGGTGTTATCCCCCTACCAGGTAAATAAAAAGATTATGGACAATGCCGGAGAGCAGGCAGTCTTTATGCATTGTCTCCCCGCCTTCCATGATTTAAAGACCAAAATTGGTAAGGAAAAGGGCGAAAAATTCGGTTTTGAGGCATTGGAAGTGACGGATGAGGTATTTGAATCCCAACAGTCCATTGTATTCCATGAGGCAGAGAACCGCATGCATACCATTAAGGCAGTGATGGCGGCAACTCTGGGATACGAATAAATTCAACGCTTTGTTCTATAATAGGACAAGAGGTTCAATATGAAAAATGAAATTTTGACAATGCTCAGAGAACACTGCCCGGACTATGTGTCCGGGCAGGCTCTTTGTGAACAGTTTGGTGTCTCCCGAACCGCGGTGTGGAAGGCAATCAAACAGTTGGAAAAAGAAGGCTATGTGATTGAAGCGGTACGCAATCGCGGTTACCGCCTGGCAGAGAATATGGATGTATTAAATCAGGCAGAGTTGGACAACCATTTACATTTTAAATGGATTGCCGGCAAAAAAGTATATGAGGCAGTGACTGGTTCCACCAATACTGACTTAAAGACTATGGCAGAGGAAGGGGCACCCCACGGAACACTGGTGGTAGCCGGAGATCAGCAGGCCGGCAAAGGACGCCGGGGCAGGAGCTGGCAGGTGCCTGCAGAAAAGACCATTGCCATGTCCGTGCTGCTGCGTCCCACCTTTCCCGCAGACCATGCATCCATGATTACGCTGTTACAGGCCTATGCGGTGGCACTGGCAGTGGAGGATGTGTGCGGCGTGCAGACCCAGATTAAATGGCCCAATGATGTGGTGGTGAATGGCAAAAAAATCTGCGGTATCTTAACGGAGATGAGTATCAGCCTGGAGCAGAAGGAAATTGCCTATGTGATTGTGGGTACGGGAATCAATGTAAACATTGAAGAATTCCCGGAGGAACTGCAAAAGACTGCCACTTCTCTGAAATTAGAGACTGGACATGAAGTGTCCAGAGTGGCAATCATTGAGCGGGTACTTCACTATTTTGAGGAAGCCTACGACGAATTTGAAAAGGTGCAGAACCTTTCTTTTATTAAGGAAGTGTACGAGGCACACATGGCAAATAAAGACAGAGAAGTTCATGTGTTAGACCCCCAGCATCCCTTTGATGGCGTTGCCAGAGGCATCGATAACCAGGGAGAGCTTTTGGTGGAAAAACCGGACGGCACAGTGGAGGCAGTTTATGCCGGAGAAGTTTCGGTAAGGGGGATATACGGTTATGTCTGAGAAAATTGTACTTTGTGGGGCAAATTCCTACGAGCAGAAATACTATTTTAATAAAGAACAGTTCGGAAAGCTTCCCGAAGATGTTCAGGATCAACTCCATATTATCTGTGTGCTTTTTACTGAGGAAGTGGGTGGTATCTTTACTATCTGCTTTGATGAGGCAGGAAATCTTCAGTTTGAAACCGATGTGGCGGATAACGATTATCTTTTTGACGAGATTGGGGCAGGACTGTTAATCCGGGAGATTGAGCGGAACCGGGCAGAACTGTTACATTCGTTGGAGCTATATTACAAAGTGTTTATTCTTCACGAAAGCGTGGAGGAATTATTAAAGGGGGAACAGTAGCATGATTTTAGTGGTTGATATCGGCAATACCAACATTACCTGTGGAGTGTATCAGGAAAAGAAACTAATTTGTACCTTCCGTCTTACTACGCAGATGCCTCGTACTTCCGATGAGTATGGAATCGTGCTGCGGGAACTGTTGGACAGAAACGGCATGGACTACACCCGGTTAGAGGGTGTGATTATCGCCAGCGTGGTACCCAATATCATGCATTCCTTCCAAAGTGCCATTCAGAAATATCTGAATAAAAAGCCTCTTGTGGTGGGTCCTGGCATCAAAACCGGCATCAGACTCACCTCGGAAAATCCCAGAGAGATTGGTCCCGACCGTATTGTGGATGCGGTGGCAGCCTATGAGATTTACGGAGGTCCTGTTCTGGTATTGGATTTTGGCACAGCGACCACTTACGATCTGGTGGAGGCTGACGGAACCTTTGCCGTGGGAATCACTGCGCCGGGCATTCGGATTTCTGCCAAGGCTTTGTGGGAGGATACCGCCAAACTGCCGGAAATTGAAATACGGAAACCCAAGTCCATCCTCGCCAAAGAAACCATCAGCAGCATGCAGGCTGGTCTGATGTACGGACAGATCGGACAGACGGAATACATTATCAATCAGGTAAAAAAGGAAACCGGTTATGGGGACTTAAAAGTAGTGGCAACCGGTGGACTGGGACGAATCATCGCCGATGAGACGGATACCATCCAGCATTATGACAGTGCGTTGACCTTAGAGGGACTTCGCATCCTCTACGAGAAGAACTGTCGATAGATTTTATATTGAGGTTGACATAACTATGAAACTGACCATAGGAAATGTCACACTGGACAACCAGGTGATTCTGGCACCAATGGCAGGAGTAAGCGACCTGCCATTTCGTCTGTTATGCCATGAACAGGGCGCGGGTCTGGTGTGCATGGAGATGGTGTCTGCCAAGGCACTGCAATATCACAATAAAAATACGGAAAGCCTGTTACAGATTCATCCGAAAGAGCGCCCGGTTTCCCTGCAGCTTTTTGGCTCCGAACCGGAAACCATTGCGGAACAGGCAGCACGGCTGGAAGACCGCCCTTTTGACATTCTGGATTTGAATATGGGATGTCCGGTGCCCAAGATCGTGGGAAACGGAGACGGTTCCGCACTGATGAAGAATCCTATCCTTGCGGGAAAGATCATTGAGGCGACAGCAAAAGCCATCAAAAAGCCGGTGACGGTAAAATTCCGCCGGGGGTTTGACAAAGAGCATCTCAATGCGGTGGAATTTGCCCATATCGCAGAGGAATCCGGTGCGGCGGCAGTGGCAGTTCACGGGCGCACCAGAGAGCAGATGTATGCAGGAGAGGCAGACTGGGACTGCATCGCCCAGGTAAAAGCAGCGGTGCACATTCCCGTCATCGGAAACGGTGACATCGCCACACCTCTCCGGGCAAAGGAAATGCTGGAACAGACCGGCTGTGACGGTGTGATGATCGGTCGGGCAAGCCGGGGAAATCCCTGGATTTTCCGGGAAACCGTCCACTTCTTAGAGACAGGAGAACTCCTTCCTCCGCCCACCAGGGAGGAAATGAGGGAGACGATTCTGCGCCATGCGGAACTGATGACAGAGTGGAAGGGGGAGTATCTGGCAGTGCGGGAGATGCGCAAGCATGTGTCCTGGTATACGGCAGGCGTTCCCAATTCCGCAAGACTTCGGGGAAAAATCAATACCATGGAGTCCATGGAAGAACTAAAGGACAGTGTGGAAGCAATTTTTGCATCATAAGGACAGTAGGGACATATCCTCTATATAGATACCGCTGTGGTGAACTATATGGAGGATTTCTTTATGTCCCGGATTTTGTCCTGTTACCGCCTGAAAAAACCAGTGGAAACCGGGGAAGAAGACCGAAGGAAAAAATCGTTGGGAACACTTCTTAGAAATTTATGGAATCAAGTGTGCAGGAAACCGGTTACGCTGCCGGTACAGTCCAGACAGCAGCAGGAAGATCACATCCTTTTTCTGGGAATTCCGGAGGAATGGATCGGGATGGAACAGGGGCTTTACCGCATTCTGCGGGCAGCACTGGAAGAAACCGGCAGTGACTGGTTTTATCTGGAACCGTCCCTGCAAAAGAAACTCTGCCTGGAGCAGGAAGGGCAGTGGCTTTTTGCGGATTATGGACTTTTGGGTGGTTTAAAGGATTTGACAGAATACCGGGCAGACTTTTTCCGGTCAAAATGCGGAAAGGGACGGCAGCGGCTGGTGTTCTTTCTGGAAGGAAAAAAGCTGGAGGGCTACCGGGAACTGGTTTTGGAACTGGCTGAGGGACGCAATGAGATGACCCTGCTTTTCTCCGAAGGTGGAAAGAGAGAAGGTTTCGCAGAACGATTGGAAGGACTGGAGGAAGATCTGGAGTATGAGTATGGACTGATTCCGCGAACCAATTTGTCTGTCCAGCGTTTCCTGGAACTGGAGAGAGAACGGCAGGAACCATTATTGGTATGTGATCTTACAGGGGAGAGTCAGTTACTTCTGGGACTTTTGGATGGAAGGGTCCGAAGTCCGGTGTGTTACCTGGATGGCATGCCCACCCCCGAAAAGGAAAAGTATGGAGCAAAGAGGGCTCGAGCGCCTTTTTTCTATGGAAGTATGGCAGAAAATTGGAGATTTTATCCTGCGGATGGAGAGCAGGTCATTGACACGTTAAATAAAAGTAGTTATAATACCATAGTTAAATGGGAAAAGTATCGTAGAATACTTGATAGGAAGGGAATGCGTCATGGAAGAAAAGAAAAACATATTGACCTATGAAGGACTGCGTAAATACGAGGACGAGCTTCACGATTTAAAAGTAGTGAAACGTCAGGAAGTAGCGCAGAAGATCAAAGAGGCTCGTGAGCAGGGAGACTTGTCCGAGAACGCAGAGTACGATGCAGCAAAGGATGAGCAGCGTGATATCGAGGCTCGTATCGAAGAACTGGAGAAGATCTTAAAGAACGCAGAAGTTGTTGTTGAGGACGAGGTGGATGTTGACAAAATCAACATCGGCTGTAAAGTCATCATTATGGATTTGGAATTGAATGAGGAGCTTGAGTACAAAATTGTAGGTTCCACCGAGGCAAACAGCCTGAAAGGTAAGATTTCCAATGAATCTCCGGTAGGTAAGGCACTGATCGGAGCAAAAATCGGTGATGTGGTTACCGTGGAGACACAGGCTGGCGAAATCCAGTACAAAGTACTGGGCATTGACCGTTCCAACTAGCAAGCAGAAGAATATAGGAGTGAGTGAGACGTGGGAGAAGCACAGAATCAGAATAATCAGACACAGGATCTGAACCAGCTTTTAAAGGTACGCCGTGAGAAGCTGGCAGCCTTGCAGGAGAACGGAAAAGATCCGTTCCAGCTTACCAAATATGATGTGACCCATCATAGTAAGGAAATCAAGGATAACTTTGAAAAACTGAATGGAACAGAGGTATCCATCGCAGGCCGTATGATGTTCAAGCGTGTTATGGGTAAAGCATCTTTCTGTAACATCCAGGATTTGCAGGGAAGCATTCAGGTTTATGTGGCAAGAGACAGCATTGGTGAGGAGCCGTATGCAGATTTCAAGAAATACGATGTAGGTGATATTCTCGGTATTACCGGTAAGGTTTTTGAGACGAAAACCGGCGAGAAATCCGTTCATGCAGAGACTGTAACCCTGCTTTCCAAGAGTTTACAGATTTTGCCTGAGAAATACCACGGACTCACTGACACTGACACTCGTTATCGTCAGAGATATGTAGATTTGATTATGAATCCGGAAGTCAAGGAAACCTTTATCAAGCGCTCCCAGATTATCAAAGAGATTCGTAATTTCCTTGCCGGACGTGATTTCATGGAAGTAGAAACCCCCATGCTGGTAAGCAATGCCGGTGGTGCTGCTGCAAGACCCTTTGAGACGCATTACAATGCGCTGGACGAGGATGTAAAACTGCGTATCTCCTTGGAACTTTACTTAAAGAGACTGATCGTAGGCGGCTTAGAGCGGGTTTACGAGATTGGACGCGTGTTCCGTAACGAAGGTGTTGACACCAGACACAATCCGGAATTTACCCTGATGGAGTTATATCAGGCATATACTGACTATGAAGGAATGATGGAGCTCACCGAGAGCATGTTCCGTTACCTGGCAGAAAAGGTATGCGGTACCACCACCATTTCTTATAATGGAATTGAAATTGATTTAGGCAAGCCTTTCGAGCGCATTACCATGACAGACTGCATCAAGAAATATGCAGGTGTTGATTTCGATGCGGTACAGAGTGATGAAGAGGCGAAAGCACTGGCAAAAGAGCATCACATTGAATACGAAGAGCGTCATACCAAGGGGGATATCGTGAATCTGTTCTTCGAAGAATACTGTGAGAAGAACCTGATTCAGCCTACCTTTGTTATGGATCATCCCATTGCCATCTCCCCGCTGACCAAGAAGAAACCCAGCGATCCGGAGAAGGTAGAACGTTTTGAACTGTTTATCAATACCTGGGAGATGTGTAACGCCTATTCCGAGTTGAACGACCCCATCGACCAGAGAGAGCGTTTCGCTGCACAGGATGCCGCTTTTGAGGCTGGCGATGAGGAGGCAAACCATACCGATGAAGATTTCTTAAACGCACTGGAAATCGGTATGCCCCCCACAGGCGGTATCGGTTACGGTATCGACCGTCTGGTTATGTTACTGACAGACAGCCCGGCAATCCGTGATGTGTTACTGTTCCCGACAATGAAGTC
>CAKRTZ010000021.1 GCA_934402515.1 uncultured Lachnospiraceae bacterium | reverse complement strand
TTTTCATTGATTTTTGTATCCATTGGCAATGCGGTTTCCCCATATGTTTCCCAGAATCTTGGTGCAAAGAAAATTGATCGGATCAAAAAAGGATATCACGCTGCACTGGTGTTAGATGTATGTTTTGCAGTTCTTGCTTTTATAGTTATTGAAACATTGCATACTCAGATTTCCTCGCTATTCCTTGGTAAAGATGGCACTGCTCTGGCTTATCAGGTATCCGAGAGTTATATGAGATGGATCGGTTACTTCTTCATCTTTATGGGAATCAAAATGGCAACTGATGGGGTTCTTCGTGGTCTTGGAATCATGCGTCCGTTCCTTATTGCAAATATGGTGAATCTGGCAATCCGCCTGTCGGTTGCTTTGATTTGTGCACCGCGTTTTGGCATTGTATTTGTCTGGCTTGCTGTACCGGCAGGTTGGTTTGCAAATTTTTTAATATCCTATGTGGCTCTTCGGAGATCATGGCCGACTGATAAAGAGGCGCAATCCCGATAGCCTAAATTAATTTAAAATATAGTATGAACGACAAATGTGTGGTATTGAATGCAAAGAAAATGAATTTTGATGGGAAGCTGGATTTTTCCGTTTTATCTTCTGATGTTACAGTATATGATGATACAACAGAACAGCAGCTGTCAGAGCGTATTCAGGGTGCAGATATCATTGTGACAAAGGAGATGCCTGTGAGTGCAGAAATGATACAGAAATTCCCGGAATGTGTTAAACTGATCTGCGAGGCAGGTACAGATGAAGATGCTGGCATGCGGAAATCATGACAATTTTACCAGAAATCGTCAGGTTCCGCATGTTGAGGTAAATGGAAAAACACTTGGTGTTATAGGTGCAGGACAGATTGGCAGGAAAGTTATCCAGATCGCACAGGCTTTGGATATGAACATACTTGTATATACCAGGACACCGAGAGAGGATGAGAAGGGGATCCACTATGTATCGCTTGAGGAATTATTCAAGAATAGTGATTATATTTCCATGCACTGTCCATTGACGGAAAGTACAAAACATATGATAAACAAAGAGTCTTTATCACTTATGAAGCCCTCAGCATTTATCATTAATACTTCAAGAGGTGCACTTATTGATGAGGCTGCTCTTATAGAAGCATTGAAAAATGGTACGATTGCAGGAGCCGGACTTGATGTTCAGGAAACTGAACCACCAGAAGAGAACAGCCCTCTTTATACTATGGATCAAGTCCTCTTGACGCCACATATGGGATGGAAAGGACTTGAGACAAGACATCGGTTGGTTTCTATTCTGGCGGATAATATAAAGCAGTTTATGGAAGGGAATCCGATCAATGTTGTATCAGGTCTATAGTATCTGGCAGTAAAGTGATGATATAACTTCCGGGTTTGCAGAGTAAAAAAATATAATTATAATCAAGGGGCTGTTGAAAAATGGCCGCAACACAAACATCTATAACAATTTCAAAAATAAGCGAAAAAGCGAACAATACAAAAAAGCAAGTGCATCACATCTCCATCAAAAATTTTTTGGTTTTTGAGAGAAAGTGTGCACTTGCTTTTCTTTATGCGAGATTATAACTCGAATTATTGCGTAATATCGTCAAAATAACGAGTGCTGTATTTTGCAACAGCCCCTTAATAATGTTGATTTTCAACTGTTCTTATCATATGTATACCGGCAGATGGATAAAACCGGTCACCGAGCAGGGACGGCTGGCACTGGCGGATTTTCAAAAAAATAGAAAAAATCCAAGGCGTGAAAGCAGGGATCAGAAGAAATGATGACAGGAATGTACAAAACTTCGTGCATTGTGCAAAACTGTTGACACTATGCCTTTAGAGGTAGTAAAATTCTATTGTAAACAACAGTAGGTAAACTTTGATACAGGTTTCCTGCTGATAACATTAATTATTATTTTTACTAAAAGGAGGTAAATTTTCATGGCAGAAGCATGGAGAGGCTTTGTCAAGGACGGTCATTGGGATGTAGATGTCAATGTTCGTAACTTCATTCAGAGAAACTATACTCAGTATGATGGCAATGAGGACTTTTTGGAGGGACCTACAGAAGCTACTGATAAGCTGTGGGGCAGACTGCAGGAGCTGCAGAAAGAAGAGCGTGAGCACGATGGCGTTTTAGAGTGCGAGACCGAGGTTGTTTCCGGTCTGACCGCTTATGGTCCTGGATACATTGATGAGTCTATGAAGGATCTGGAGCAGATCGTTGGTCTGCAGACTGATAAGCCTTTAAAGAGAGCATTTATGCCTTATGGCGGTATCAAGATGGCAGAGGAAGCTGCAAGCACTTATGGTTACGAGGTTAACCCTAAGTTCCACAAGATCTTCACTGATTATCATAAGACACACAACCAGGCAGTATTTGATGCATATACCGACGAGATGAAAGTTGCTCGTCACACCCATATCGTAACAGGTCTTCCTGATACCTATGGCCGTGGCCGTATCGTAGGCGACTACAGAAGAGTTGCTCTGTACGGTATCGATTTCCTGATCGAGAAGAAAAAAGAAGATAAGAAAAACTGTGGCACAGGCGTTATGGACGAGGACGTAATCCGTCTGAGAGAAGAGATCGCTGAGCAGATCAAAGCTTTACAGGGAATGAAAGAAATGGCTAAGATTTACGGCTATGATATTTCCGGTCCTGCTACCAACGCGAAAGAGGCAGTTCAGTGGTTATACTTCGGATATCTGGCAGCCATCAAGACCCAGAACGGTGCTGCAATGTCCGTAGGTCGTATCTCTACCTTCCTTGATATCTATATCGAGAGAGACTTAAAAGAGGGAACTCTGACTGAGAAAGAAGCTCAGGAGTTAATCGACCACATGACCATGAAATTCCGTATGGTTAAATTCGCTCGTATTCCTTCTTACAACCAGTTATTCTCCGGTGACCCTGTATGGGCTACTCTGGAAGTTGGCGGTATCGGAATGGACGGACGTCATATGGTTACCAAGAACGATTATCGTTTCCTGCATACTCTTGAGAACATGGGACCCAGCCCTGAGCCGAACTTAACTGTTCTGTACTCCAGCGCTCTTCCTGAGAACTTCAAGAAATATGCTGCTAAGATTTCTGTTAACACATCTTCCATCCAGTATGAGAACGATGATGTTATGAAACCGATCTGGGGCGATGACTACAGCATCTGCTGCTGCGTATCCGCTACTCAGACTGGTAAAGAGATCCAGTTCTTCGGTGCTCGTGCAAACCTGGCTAAATGCTTACTGTACGCTATCAACGGTGGTAAAGATGAGAAACATCTGGACAAGAACGGCAAACATATGCAGTGTGGTCCTGAAATCGCTCCTATTACTTCCGAGTACCTTGATTTCGACGAAGTTATGCATAAATATGACATCATGCTTGACTGGTGTGCATCTCTGTATGTAAACATCCTGAACCTGATTCATTATATGCATGATAAATATTACTATGAGGCAGCTGAGATGGCTCTCATCGATACCGATGTAAGAAGAACCTTCGCAACCGGTATTGCAGGTCTGTCCCATGTAGCAGACTCCCTGTCCGCTATCAAATATGCAAAAGTTAAAGTTATCCGTGATGAGCAGGGTGTAGCTGTAGACTTCAAGACCGAGGGTGACTTCCCTAAATACGGTAATGATGATCCCAGAGCTGATGAACTTGCTGTATGGTTACTCAAGACCTTCATGGAGAAGATCAAGAAGAACAAGACCTACAGAAATTCTGAGCCTACTACTTCTGTACTGACCATTACTTCTAACGTAGTATATGGTAAAGCTACCGGTGCCCTTCCTGACGGAAGAGAAGCTTACAAGCCTTTCGCTCCTGGTGCTTCACCGTCCTATGGCGCAGAGAAGAGCGGACTTCTTGCTTCCCTGAACTCTGTAGCTAAACTGCCTTATGAGTATGCTCTGGATGGTATTTCCAATACCCAGACCATGGCTCCTTCCGCTCTTGGTCATGACCTTGACGAGCAGAAGAATACTCTGGTGCATGTTATGGATGGTTACTTTGATCGTGGTGCTCATCACCTCAATGTTAACGTATTCGGAACCGAGAAGCTGTTAGATGCACAGGCACATCCTGAGAAGCCTGAATATGCTAACTTCACCATCCGTGTATCCGGTTATGCTGTTAAGTTCATCAGCCTGACCAAAGAGCAGCAGGATGATGTTATCGCAAGAACCTGCCATAAGGTACTGTAATCCTAACGGGTTTTTAAGATAATTGATGAATTAAGGGTCGGGCAGTAATGCCCGGCCCTTTTTGGGGAAATACTAAGAAAAGCAATGTTACTTATCCTGCCAGTCCGGCAGAGAATGGAGATTATCACTATGATTAAAGGCAGAATTCACTCATTGGAATCTTTTGGTGCGGTAGACGGACCTGGCATCCGGTATCTGATTTTTCTGAAGGGTTGTAACATGCGATGCCAGTATTGCCATAACGTAGATACCTGGAATCCCGATACAGATGATCTGCAGACAGCAGATGAACTTTTGGATAAAGCGGAGCGTTTCCGCAGTTACTGGGGAAAAGAAGGTGGCATTACCGTCAGTGGCGGAGAAGCTTTGCTGCAGATTGATTTCCTGATTGATCTTTTTAAAAAGGCACATGAAAGAGGGATTAACACAAATCTGGACACCTCCGGACAACCTTTTACCAGAGAAGAGCCCTTCTTCTCAAAATTCAACGAATTGCTGAAATACACGGACCTGGTGATGTTGGACATCAAACATATTGATGATGAAGAACACAAAAAGCTCACCGGTCATACCAACAAAAATATTCTGGATTGTGCCAGATACCTTTCTGAACAGGGTATTCCCATGTGGATTCGCCATGTGTTGGTTCCAGGTATTACCGACAAAGATGAATATTTAAAACAGACAAGGGCATTCATCGACACCCTGGATACTGTGAAAAAGGTAGAAGTCCTTCCTTACCACACCCTGGGTGAATATAAATGGAAAGAACTGGGAATTCCTTACAAGCTGGAAGGGGTAGAACCTCCCACCCAGGAAAGAATTGCCAATGCAAAGAAGATTTTGGAATTCTCTAAGTATTAAACAAAAACTATTAAAAATAACGGTATCGAAACTTTCAAAAGAGAGTTTCCGATACCGTTATTTTTGTCTATAAAAACTATGATACGACATCTCTTTTTGCTAAAAAAAATAAAAAGCCAAAACCGAGCAAGAAAAAGCAAAAACGAATATTGTTCTTTCCATAGGATTTCTTCGTATAATGAGAAGTGTGGAAACTTTATCAAGCAGGAAAAGGTGGTGAATTTATCCAAAGAAAAGAGAGATTTTGGAATATAAATTAGAGGGATTGTATAAGAAATGAAAAGGAACAGGGGAAAAGAATGAAAAAGAATAAGAAATGGAAACTGGTTATTTTCCTGCTATTGGGACTGCTCTTGCTTGTAGCTGTTCTAACAGCCATCTGGTTCTCAGCAAAAATCCGGCGGGAACATCCCAGTGTATCGGTCAATTCCCAGGACAGAATCATATATGATGATTCAGAAGAATTGGAGAAAGCCTTTGCCAACTATGAGGATGGGGAGAATGAGGAAAAGGCAAAACTGGTGACAGGCTATGCAGCATCGCAGCACAAGGTGGCACTGGTTTTCTGCGGCATGACGACTCCCACAGAAATGACAAAGGTACTGGACTTGTTAGACAGTTATGATGCGAAGGCAACCTTTGTATGTGATGGGATGACAGCAGCAGAGGACCCGGATACCGTGATGGAGATTGTGAACAGGGGCAATACCCTGGGCAATTACGGAATGAATGGCGAGACTCATTGGGAGGAGTCAGAGGACGAAATCATTCTTACCTCCCTGGCAAGGACACAGGCGGTACTAAAAAGAATTACAGAAAGCACGCCCCGGTATGTACTAGGAAATGCCACAGTGGTGGATGAACGGATTCTCCATCTTGCAGCTTGTGCAGGATTGGAAGAATACATATCTGCCACGAAATTTATCAACGATTCCAGCTTTAAAAATTTCAGTGAGGCATTGGGATTTGTGGAAAATGTAGAGGGTGGTTCCATTATCTGCATCAAGATGGAAGGAACTCTGGATGACATTGAATTTGAACCCTATGAGGTGGATGAAGATCCGGCGGAGAACAAAAAGCCTTCCGTGGACACCGGAGAAACCACCGCGAAGAAACTCACGATTGACGAAACCGTGGAACTTTTGCTGGAGGCATTGGACACCACAGAAACCGCCATCGTGCCAATCCAAAGACTGGATACAGAACCGGATATAGAAATCACGAAAATGTTTGAGAACAGAGAGGACGCAGCGGACTATGAAGTGCCGGTATCCCCTAAAGCAGACGGCGATTATCTGGACGACGCACTGTTTATCGGCGATTCCCTGACCCTCGCCTTATCCTACTATCCGGTGGTGAAGGACAACGTAGCTTTTTGTGCCTACAAATCCATCACGCCCATGCAGTTTGTCAACAATACAAAGGTGCAAATCTCAGAGGACGAGGAAGTTGCCATCTGGGATGAGGTATGTAAACAAACCTTTAATAAGATTTACATACTCCTTGGTACCAATGCTTTGGCGAGCGGCAGCAATTCGTCTTTCCTTTTATATTATGAGAAACTGATTACCATGCTGAAAGAACAGTTTCCCGATGCGCTTATCTATATAGAAGGAATTCCTCCGGTTACCAGTGAAGTATCCGTGAATCGAATTACATTGACCAATGGACGAATTCGGAAAATCAATGTGGAAATTGCAAAGATGGCACAGAAACAGGGCTGTTTTTACATTGATTTGTATCAGGCGCTGGCAAATGATGACAAGTGTCTGCCAGATGAGATTGCCCAGGAAGATGGCATTCACATGAACGAAGAAGGCTGCAGAAAATGGATTGATTATTTGTTATGTCACATTGTTGAGGATTAAATAGGAAAATGGGATTGGTAAATAGGGTAAATAAGGAAAAGAAAGAGAAAAAGCCGGATGTACTGCTGCGGGAGCAAAGCGACAGACGGCTGATGCCGGATGTACCGGCACTGACCGGAGAAAGAAAATTAGCAGACAGGAGAGGAAAATTCTCGGAGGCAGAGTTGAACTTCGAGCAAATCAGCAAAAAACGAAAAAGTGGAATCCGCTATTTCAATGTCTACCAGGTAACGATTTTTGTTTATGGCACCTGGGGGAAAAAGAAACTGACGGGAAAAACCAAAGATATCTCCCTGAGCGGAATGGGACTGGTGGTTTCAGCGGAGGAAAAGGAAATCATCCGGAACGCCCAGAAGGTGCGCCTGAAATTCCATGTAGAGCCGGGAAGTCTGCCGGAAGGACTGGAAATGAACGTGGACATCTATGCCAAGCCAGTGCGGGAAAAAGAACTTTCCGATGAACAATGGCTCATTGGCGTGGAATTCGCCACAGACCTTTCCGATTATGCGAAACGCCGGAAGGATGTCTATATGTTAAGCATGGCAGCACTGATGCTGTTTTTTATCAGCGCTTTTATTCTGCTGATGCGCTCTGAGAGCATTATTTATTTTAAATTCAATAAGTGGCTGTATTTGTACAGTATTATCACGGCACTCTTTTTGATGAGCCGTTACCTGTTTGGTGCTCTTTACCGCCCGAAAAAGGTAGACCCCAATTTCACTCCCGGGGTTTCGGTGATTATTCCATGCTTTAACGAGGAAACCTGGATTCAGAAAACCATCCAGAGCTGCATCAACCAGAATTATCCACCGGAAAAGCTGGAGGTCATTGTGGTGGATGACCGTTCCACGGATAAATCCGTAGAGAAAATCAAAGAGATTGTAGAGCGGCTGAAAAGCTCTGAGGGTGAGCGCTACCATACCGGTGAGCGTATTTCTTACATTGTACAACCGGAAAACGCAGGAAAACGGGAGGCACTGGCAGCGGGACTGAAGGCGGCAAAGCATGAGTATGTGGTTTTTGTAGACTCTGACAGCTTTTTAGACCCCTTTGCAATCCGCAATCTGGTGCAGCCCTTCAAAGACCCGAAAATGGGAGGCGTGACAGGAAGAACGGATGTTGCCAACACCTATACCAACTCCCTGACCAAACTGCAATCCGTGCGTTATTATATCGCCTTCCGTATTATGAAGGCGGCAGAGAGTTATTTTGACTGCGTCACCTGTCTGTCAGGTCCTTTATCCTGTTACAAAAAGGAACTGGTTATGGAAAATCTGGACAGTTGGCTGAACCAGAGATTTTTAGGGCAGAAGGCGACTTTCGGGGATGACCGGGCGCTTACCAATCTGATGTTACGCAACCACCGGACTTATTACCAGGACACGGCGGTGTGCTCCACCATTGTGCCCAATGACAATAAAGTATTTCTGAAACAGCAGATGCGGTGGAAACGCTCCTGGCTCAGGGAATCCTTTACCGCAGGCACCTTTATCTGGAAAAAGGAACCCTTTGCAGCAGTCTTTTTCTATGTGGGTCTTTGTGTACCGATTCTGGCACCCATTGTGGTTATTTACAATCTGTTTTATGTGCCCATAACCACCTACGCATTTCCAACTACGTTTATGGTGGGAATGATTATGATGGCGATGATGATGAGTGCCGCCCAGATGCTGCTTCGGAAAAGCACCACCTGGATTTTTGGATTTCTGTTCTGCATGTACTATGAGGCGGTGCTGTTGTGGCAGATGCCAATTGCCATCGTGACCTTCTGGAAATCCACCTGGGGTACGCGAATGACTACCAATGATGTGGAGGCGGAGGAAAGGAAGGAAAAACGGAAACAAAAACGAGAAGGGAAAAAAGGGGAGCAAGGAAATGAAACAGGGGAACCAATCAAACAAAAAAACGTTCATTGAAACGAAAGCAGATGTCCGTAAACTGATCCGCTCCATCTGTGAGGCAGTGGTCGTGCTGGTGGTGCTTGGCATCATTTTGAAAGCCTTTTTTGTGATGAATCATTACAAACCCTATGATGCCTCCGATACCTCTGTTGTGTCGGGGAAGGATAAAGGTTTTCTCTGCATTTCCTATTTTGGCATCGACAGGTCGGGCACGGACACACTGGTGTCCACTGCAAATCTGAAGGAGCAATTGACAGTCCTCCATGATTTGGGCTATGTTACTATTACCCAGCAGGATGTGATTGATTATTATGAGAAAGGTAAAGCCCTGCCGGATAAAGCATTACTTTTAGTCTTTGAGGATGGACGTACCGACACGGCGATTTTCTCCCAGTCCATTCTGGAGAAACTCAACTACAAGGCGTCCATGTGCAGTTATGGCAGTAACTTAAACAGCAAGGACTCCAAGATGTTAAAAGGTGATGACCTGGTGAGTCTGGAGAATAATAGCTACTGGGAAAACGGAACCAACGGCTACCGACTGTCCTATATTAACGTGTTTGACCGGTACAGTCGATTCCTGGGAGAGATGGATTCCCTGGAATACAATGCAGTCAAACAGTATCTCGGAAGAGAGTATAACCACTATCTCATGGACTATATCCGGGATGAAAATTATATGCCGGTGGAAAGTTATAACGGCATGAATAAGCGAATCAGTTATGATTATGAACTGATGGAAAAGACCTACACCGATGCACTGGGCTATGTGCCGAAACTGTACATTCTCATGCACTCCAATACGGATATGTTTGGAAATAACAAGCGTGTCAGTGCAGTCAATGAGGAAAACATGACCCGGCTGTTTGCCATGAATATCAACCGGGAGGGCTATTCCTTAAATACGGCGGACTCGGACATTTATGATTTGACCCGCCTGCAGTCTCAGGCATACTGGTCCACCAATCATCTGCTCATGCGGATTTGGGATGATTTGCCGGAGGAAGATAAGGATACGATACAGTTTATCACCGGGGATAAAAAGCGCAGTGACCAGTGGAATACGGAATTGGGAGCTGCGGAATTTCAGAAGGAAAAGATTTATCTCACCTCCCTGCCTAAGGGCACGGGATTATTATCCTTAAAAGACAGCGATTTCTACCAGGATGTGGAAGTGTCCACGGCACTTACTGGAAATTATTGTGGAGAGCAGACCATTTATCTCCGGGGACAGGCGGACTCACGGGAAAACATCGGCATCACATTTAAGCAGAAGGAATTGATTGTTTCCCAGTCCGGCAAAGTGCTGGCAACGGTCAATCTGGACGAACTGCAGCAGGTCACCTATCTGTCTGTGGAAGAAGATGCCCGAGATGCGCTGGCAAAGGAATACGAGGTGCGTGCCGACAGCGCCAGAACATTGGAGGAAAGTCTGGCGTATGACTGGGAAAAGGAGGAAGTCAGAAAACAGAAGGCTGCCACCGTGGAAGAAGGGGCGGAACCCTATATTCCGGTTATCGAATCCAATAAGGCAGCCCGGTGGAATGTGGTGATCCGATTACAGGGTGACAAATTGACTGTTATAGTCAACGATCTGGTAGCAGTGGAAAACTTACAGGTGGATGTGACAGAACCCGGAAGAGTATTGTTGGAGGCAAAAAATCTGGAGGAAGAAGAATACAGACAGCGCAACCTGACGGATGATGTGTACGAGGCACGCTTTGAGAATCTGGTCATCACGGACTTAACCCAGACAAAAGCAAGCCCCCTGTATGATAACCGTCTCCATGGCTTTGAAAAGCTGGGAGCCTGGTGCACTGACCGTTGGACGGCAATTATTAACTGGTTTATTCAGAACTTATAGGAATGATGAAAAAAAGAAAAACAGGATTTCTGTTACTCTTGCTGGTGGCACTGCTGGGAGGCTGTGGAAAGACGGACTCCCAGACGCCACAGCAGGAAACAGAACAGACAGAAACAACAGAAGAAACAGGGGACAGCCAGGGAGCGACAAGGGCGAAGGTTATCCAGAGAGCAGCCTGGTGTGTTTACTGGGATGGGGATGCGGTTTTCGCGTCAGCCGGGAATCTTGCAAACTATGATGAGCTGATTCTCTTTGGCTGTATCTATGACGAGAACGCAGACCTGTATATTCCAGAGCAGCTAAGACAGCTTTATGAGGAGTTTCCGGTGACGGGAGAGCAGACTCGGTTATATCTGTCCTTTATCAATGATGTGATGCAGGAGGATGGAACGGCGGTTCAGAAGTCCCCGGAATTCCTGGCACAGGTGTTGAAGGATGAACAGCTTGGCGACAGGGTTATCGAGGAAATGATTGCCCAGACCAAAGCCTGGGGACTGGACGGGGTGGAACTGGACTACGAAAATATTGACAGGCAGGAAAACCTGTGGAACGAGTACCTGGAATTTGTGGACAGACTTGCCCGCAGGACAGAGGAGGAAGGACTATCCCTCCGGGTAGTGCTGGGTGCTTATGCGCCGGTGAATGAATATTCCTTTCCAACAGCCCCCCAGTATGTGGTCATGTGTTATAACCTGTATGGCACCCACAGTGCTCCCGGCCCGAAAGCGGATGCAGAGTTTTTACAACAGATGGTGGAACGCTTTGATGGAATGAATGTGGCGTTTGCCCTTGCCAATGGCGGCTTTGAATGGGATGACCAGGACAGGGCAGTGCGTTCTCTGACCGCCCAAAGTGCAGGAAAGCTGCTGGTGGAAAGTGGTGCGGACTACATCAGAGAGGAAAGCGGCGCCGTGCATTTTACTTATCCGGCGGAGGATGGCACCCACACCGTATGGTACGGCGATAAGGAAACCATTGCAAAATGGGAGGATGTGCTTACCGGGTATTCCCGTCAGGATATCGAAGTTGATTTGTGGAGATTAGAGTAGGAGGATAGAAAAATGAAAAACATGAAGAAATTGGCAGCAGTGCTGGCAGCAGTGATGGTATTTGCCACCGGATGTGGAGCAGGGGAGAGCCAGAGCGCAGAACCTGCAAAGGAAATTGTGATTAGTAATGTGGTCAACCAGATTAAAGAAGTCAATCCGGTGACAGACGAGAGAACCATTGACGACTTCGCTGTAGAGAATGAAATGGGCTTAAATCCGGCAGACCTGGCAGAGTATGAAGGAGTGATTACCAACTCCCAGAACGACTGCGCCCTGATTTTTGTGGCAAAGGCAAATGACGGAAAGACCAGAGAGGTCAAGCAGGCACTCACCGACTATCTGGACAGTCTGACCTCCAATGACCTGTATGTGGAATTTGCAGATAAAATCGAAAAGACCAAGGAGGCAAAGGTTCTGATTTATGATGACTATGTGGTTCTGGTGATTGCGGGACTGGATACCGATTACAGTGATGTGACGGCAGCCATCAATCAAGCTTTTGGAGAATAGGAAAAATGCTGTTTAACAGTGTATTGTTTATGTTGTTTTTTCTGCCAGCCGCCATGCTGTTGTACTGGCTGGCACCCGGTAAGGTAAAAAATACGGTTCTGTTGTTGGAGAGCCTTCTTTTTTATGCCTTTGGAAATCTGAAATATCTGCCGCTGGCAGTGGGAATTGTACTCGTCAACTATCTGTTTGCCCTGTGGATAGGGAAGACAGACGGGAAACCGGGCATCAGAAAACTTCTTCTGGTCACGGCACTGGCGCTGAACCTCCTCCTGTTGGCGGCATTTAAGTATGGTGCTTATCTCACAGAATTTCTCAACAGCCTGACCAGAGGTGATGTGACCTTCTTTCTGGTACTGCCACTGGGCATCAGTTATTATCTCTTTAAGATGCTCAGCTACCTGTGTGATGTCTACACCGGCAAATGTCCGCCGGAGAAAAATTTTATTGACTTTTCCACCTATGTGCTGATGTATCAGCAGATGGTTGTGGGCCCCATCATCCGCTATACCGATATCCGGGCAGAGTTACAAGAACGTAACCGCACCATACAACCGGAAAGAATGCTGGAGGGCACCCGCCTGTTTGTCTATGGGCTGGCGAAAAAGGTCATCCTGGCAGATACTCTGGGACTTCTCTGGAACCAGATAGCAGGAGAAGGGGGCATTGGACTGACACAGGCATCCTCGGCACTGGTCTGGCTGGGTGTTGTGGCATTTTCCCTCCAGCTTTATCTGGATTTTTCCGGGTATTCGGAAATGAGTAACGGTCTCTCAGCCCTGATGGGTTTTTCCTGTAAAGCCAACTTCCAGTATCCTTACCGGGCAGACAGTGTGACGGATTTCTGGCGGCGATGGCACATCACTTTATCCAAATGGTTTCGGGACTATGTCTACATTCTGCTGGGTGGAAACCGGAAAGGGGCGGCACGCCAGATTTTCAACATGCTGGTGGTGTGGCTGCTGACGGGAATCTGGCATGGCTCCACCGGCAATTTCCTGGTGTGGGGACTCTACTATTTCTTCTTTCTCTTTCTGGAGAAATATGTGTTAAAAGGCTTTCTGCAAAAACAGAAGTGGTTTGGGCATCTTTATACGTTGGTGATTGCCGCAGTGGGATGGGGTATCTTTGCGGCGGACGGCAGTCAGATTTCTCTGCTACCCCTTCTGGGAAAATTGTTTGGGTTTTCCTCCGGGATATCGGCAGGGTACTTCCTGCGGTGCTATGGGGTGATTTTACTTTTGTCCATGACAGTGTCCGGCGGTATCTTTGAAAGGTTCCAGCAGAAACTGGAAAAGAGAAGATGGCTGGAAACCTTGTGGCTTGTGGCTATTTTTATCGGTAGTCTGGCATACATCGTGGGCAGTACCGGACGGGCTGCACTGTATGCGGGATTTTAGGAGGGGAAACTTGAAACAGAAAAAAACGAATCAATGGAGGATGGTTCCGGCGCTCTGTCTGTTCCTGTTGCTGGCAGTATTGGGAATCTGCAGTCTGGCACTTCCGAAAGAAAATATGCTCACCATAGAGAACCGGAGAGCCACAGCCTTCCCGTCTTTATCCTGGGAGGATGTACTGTCCGGGGACTATCAGGAGCAACTGCAAGATTATGTAAACGACCATGTGGCACTGCGCCAGAACTGGATTTCCTTTAAATGCTTTGTGGATGAACTGTTTTTTGGGAAAACCGAGGAGGATGGCATCCTGCTGGGGAAAGACAGCCAGATGTTTACGGAGCAGTTTGTCACAGAAGAAGGGCAGGAGCAGTACACCGCCAATCTGAGAGAACTGGCAGACTTTGCCCGGAACGCAGAAGTACCGGTGTCCGTGATGCTGGTGCCTTCTCCGGCAGCTATTCTCGCGGAACAGCTTCCCTGGGATGCACCTATGGAATCCGAGGATGCCCTGTATGAGGAGCTGGAGGACACCCTGCAGCCCTACAGTCAGGTACTGGATCTGCGGGATATCCTGGATGCCCACCGGGAGGACTATATCTATTACCGCACTGACCACCACTGGACCACACTGGGGGCGTACTATGCCTATGAAGAATTTTGCCAGGCACATGGACTGACGGCAGTGGAGCGGGATTTTGACCAGGCAGTGAAGGTGGAGAACTTTTATGGCACCCACTATTCCAAAACCAGATACATTTTGACAAAATCAGATACAATTTCTTATTTCCCTGCGGACAATAACATGGTAATCTATAAGGTGACCGGTGATGCGGAATTTGAACCCCAGCCTCCTCAGAGCATCATCCAGGAGGAAAAACTGGGACAGTATGACAAGTACGCCGCATTTCTGGACGGAAATAACGGATATTCTGTGATAGAAGGCGATGGCGAAGGAAAAATCCTGGTGGTAAAGGACAGCTATGCCAATTGTTTTGTTCCTTTTTTGTTGGAACACTATGGACAGGTGGGCGTGGTGGACTACCGGAATTATGCCTATGGGTTAGCCCATTTAGTGGAAAAGGAAGGCTATGAGGAAGTGCTTTTTCTCTATTCCATACAGGGCTTTGCCAAAGACACCAGAGTGGTGTATATCAATCGACCCTGATGCCGGAAATCCCGGAGAAACCGTGGAAAAGGGTTTATGATGAAAATAAAATGCAGAGAATGTGGTGCCCTCATTGACGGGCAGGTGGCACGGTGTCCTTACTGCGGTGCCATCAACGAAGCCGGGGCAGAGCAGAAGTACATGGAGGACATGGACACGCTGCGGGACAACCTGGAGGATTTAGGGGACATTCCCAAGGAGGAAATCACCCAGGAAGTCCGGAAACATCTGAAATTTACTGGAAAAACCGTGGTAATTACCCTGGTGGTGATTATAGTTGTGGCAGCCGCACTGTTTTTGTACAGCAAACGCTGGGATATTGCCATGTATCTGTACGAGACAGCCAGCCAGACCACCACGGCAGACGCCAGGGAACAGCTCCTCTGGGAAAAGGAAAATTATCCCAGACTGGACGAATGGTTTGCAGAGGGGAATTTCGATGCACTGCTGGATTTTTACCGGGAAAATTCCTACGTGGAGTCCGGTATCCAGTACAACTTCAGTACCTGGGAACACTATTACCTTCTGACCTACTATGACGAGTACCGGGAGTGTACGGACTTCTGGGAGCGCTTAAAGGGCGGAGAGATTCCCTGCTTTTATGAATACCACTCGCCTTTTTACGAAGGGCTGGATTTGATTTATTCCAAGGATGCAAAGTACCGCAACGATATGATGAGTGACGAGGATCGAGCACTCGTTGAACAGTGGCGGGATGAGGTGACGGACTTTATCAGGGAAGTTTACGGCATCGATGATGCAGAAATCCAGAGACAGATTCAGTCGGCAGACACCGGGGATGGTTATCTGAAATACAAAGGGCTTTACGACTATGTGGATACCATGAAAGACCGCCTGCCCCATGCAGACTAAAGGCGGCCGGAGAAGTACGAGTGAAAAGGAACGGATAAGGAGAGAAAACAGTGAAGTGTGATTATTGTGGTTCCAATCTGACGATTGACGACAAGGTATGTCCCTATTGCCACCAGCCCAATAAGCATTATGTGAAACACAGACAGGACATGTTTCACTATGAAACGGACTACCAGAACACCAAGAGCGAGGTCTATGAGAAGGCGGGAAAGACAAGCCGGAGGGCGGCCCGGATTGCAGTGCTGGCGGTTATGGTAATGCTGGTACTGGGGGCAGTGGTAGTCAATGTTTATGTCTGGGATATCCGGCGGGCAGTGAACATGTATGGAGAGAAAAGGCATCTCACCGAATACCAGACCCAGCTGGATGCCTATGCGGAAAAAGGAGACTGGACAGGCTATTATAATTTTCTGAATGACCGGGATCTGGTGTATTATGATTTTGACAATACGGAATTTGAGCATTACCAGCAGTTTGGACGTCTGGCAGGCACCTACCATGATATCTGGGAGATGTGCTCCAGACTGGTGGAACATAACAATGGCAATGGGTATGACAGTTATTTTGACCCGGATAAATGTCTGGAAAATATTTCCGATGACCTGGTATATCTGTACCGGAATGTGAGTGAAGATTACTATTATGTAGAGATGTACCGGCATCATACCGAGTGGTGCGAGAATCTGATATCCCAGGCAGAGGCGCTGGTACAGGCGTATGTGGGGGTAGACGGAGAGGTGTTTGCCGGTAAGACGATCCGCCAGATGTCCAACACCAAGATTCTTGTTCTGCTGGAAAGGAGCTATGAGAAGGATGAGTGATAAATTATTTCGTGGCATTACCATCGCACTGACAGCACTGACCGTCCTGCTCCTGCTCAGGGCTGGCAGGGAGATTTTTTATGACAGCTATCATTATAGTTATGAGGAAAGCAGTCTGGTTTATGCCATCCGGGACGGACGATACACCGACCTAGTGCAGTATTGCGATAAAAACCGGGCAGAGAAGGTAAAGGAGACGGCAGAAATCGCAGAGTGCTATGCTGTGGCAGACTATTACCAGTCCACGGTGCTGTATTATACCTATCTGGAAACGGGAGACACTGCAAAACAGAAGGAAATGCAGACGGAGAGAGAGGATGCGGCGTCCAGGATGGGTGCCCTCGGTGACTGTGCCGGGGAAATTGATGCTCTGTTTACCGATTATATGGCAGCACATTGACTTGACAGAATCCTGTTTTTTCGTTAACATAAAACCAGTTGTGTTTTGGCACAACTGGTTTTTTCATAGTACCTTGAAAACTGAATTGTCATATCTTTGAAACTACACCGTATGTCTTCTCATCCAGCGCCAGTCCCTGCTGCAGGCAGGGTGACGAGGAAAAGGGTTATCGAAAATTCGGCGGACGCCCTTTCGTACTTACCGGGTGCGGGATATTCCGGCAAATATGCAGGCAACTGCAAAACAAATACGGAATAACCGGTGTAACTATTCAACGCCTTTAGGATTTTGCGAAGGTGTTTTGAATAGTTTCATAATTTTGAAATAATATAAAATAATGATAGAAAGATGAGGAATCATATATGTGTGGAATTATTGGATATACAGGGAAAAAGCAGGCAAAAGACATCCTTCTGGATGCGTTGGAGCTTTTGGAATACCGCGGCTATGACAGCGCCGGTATTGCCTTAAGTTCCCACGAGACACCGGAAGTGCAGGTTCTCAAATGTGCCGGAAGAGTCAATGATTTGAGAAAACGCTGCCAGGGAGAAGGAAAAGAGGAAACCTGCGGAATCGGACACACCAGATGGGCGACCCACGGCGGAGTCTGCGACGAGAATGCCCATCCACATCAGTTCGGACGGGTGACCATTGTCCATAACGGCATTATTGAGAATTATAAGGAACTGACAGAGCATTATCATTTGTCTTCCCTTTTGAAGTCTCAGACAGACACGGAGGTGGCTGCAGCGATGTTGGATCATTACTATCAGGGAGATCCCTATGCGGCAATCCGTAAGACGGTACTGAAACTGAAGGGAACTTTTGCTCTGGTCATCCTGTTTGAGGATCGTCCGGGAACTATTTATGCCGTTCGTAATGTAAGCCCTATTGTGGCTACGCAGTGTGAGGAAGGATGCATTCTGGCATCGGATGTAACTGCACTGTGCCGGTTCACGGATCGTTATTTTGTGGTGCCTGAATTTCATGTACTGGAGATGAACGGAGATGGGCTCAGACTTTATGATCTGTCCGGAGACGGGGTGGAACCGGAATATCTGACGGTGGACTGGGATGTAAGCCGTGCGGATAAGGGCGGTTACCCTTTTTATATGGAAAAGGAGATCATGGAGCAGCCGGACGCCATCCGTCGTACCATTGAAGGAAGAATTGTGGACGGACTGCCGGATTTTTCTGTGGATCAGGTACCGGACGAAGTGCTGGCGGACTGTGAACGGGTCTGCATTGTTGCCTGTGGTACTGCCATGCATGCAGGACTGGTGGCACAGTCGCTGATGCAGTCTGTTTTGCGCATGCATGCGGATGTGGAGTACGCATCGGAATTTATGTATGCGGATCCGGTGATTGATGAAAAGACGCTGGTGATTGCCATCTCCCAGTCCGGAGAGACCATCGACACCCTGGAAGCCTTAAAGTATGCCAGAAAACAGGGGGCAACGAGCCTGTCCGTCATTAATGTGCGGGGGGCTTCCATTGCCAGGGAGAGTGAATATGTGCTCTACACCATGGCAGGACCGGAAATTGCGGTAGCCAGCACCAAGGCTTATACCACCCAGCTGGCTGTGCTTTATCTGCTGGTAGGCAGAATGGCATATCTCCGGGGGGCAATGAGCCGGGAAGAGACCGTTGCCTTTATGGAGCAGATCAAACGGGTTCCTGAGGTGATGGAAGATGTATTGACACGACGCCAGGATATTCACCGTTTTGCCAGAACCATTTTAAATGCCAAAGATGCGTTCATGATCGGCCGTGGACTGGATTACTCCATTTTGTTGGAGGGCTCCTTAAAACTCAAGGAGATATCCTACATTCATACGGAGGCTTATGCATCGGGAGAATTAAAACATGGAACCATTGCCCTTATCACGGAAAATACACCGGTGATTGCAGTGGTAACCCAGCGCAGGCTTCATGATAAAGAAATGTCAAATATCCGTGAAGTGAAGTCCAGAGGTGCCGCTGTGACCCTGTTTATCAAACAGGATTATTATGCACAGGCGGGAGAACAGGACTGGTCAGGAATTTTTACCCTGCCGGATATGCCGGATGCTTTCATGGTATTCCCTGCATCGGTGGCATTACAGCTCTTAGCCTATTATGTATCTATGGACAAAGGATTAGATGTAGATAAACCGAGAAACCTTGCAAAGGTTGTTACGGTAGAATAAAATAAAGAAAAGAAAACATAAGCTGTAGGAATAAAAGGTATGACAAAAGTGAAAGCGAGGAGTAAAGAATGAAGAAATTTATGCAGGAGTTTAAGGAATTTGCCTTAAGAGGCAATGTAATGGATCTGTCAGAATAAAAGGAGTACGTTATGTTTGATGTCATCATCGTTGGCTCCGGTCCTGCGGGACTGTCGGCTGCGGTATATGCCAGACGGGCAGGATTGTCCGTATTGGTACTGGAGAAAAACGCCATGAGCGGCGGTCAGGTACTCACCACCTATGAGGTGGATAATTATCTGGGACTTCCCGGAATCGGCGGCATGGAGCTGGGAAACAAATTCCATGAGCACGCAGCGGGACTGGGAGCGGAATTTACCACGGGAATAGTCCGGGAAATTGAAAAATGCCGGGACGGCTTCCGGGTAATTACCACGAAAAAGGAGTGGGAGACCCAAAGCATTATTCTGGCGCCGGGAGCATCCCATGCTACTCTTAATGTACCGGGAGAGGAACGGCTGATGGGCAGAGGCGTTTCCTATTGTGCCACCTGTGACGGGGCTTTTTTCCGTGGGAAAACCGTAGCAGTTGCCGGAGGTGGTGATGTGGCAGTGGAGGATGCTATTTTTCTTTCCCGTTTTGTGGAGAAAGTGATTCTCATTCACAGACGGGACACCCTCCGGGCAGCCAGATCCCTGCAGGAGCAGTTGTTTTCCCTGACCAACGTGGAAATTCTCTGGGACAGCGTGGTCACGGAAATTCAGGGAGAAACCTTAGTGGAACAGATCTGTGTGCGCCATTTGAAACAGGACAGCACTGAGGAAATTCCGGTATCCGGTATTTTCATTGCGGTGGGAATTCACCCAGACACCGCGTTTGTGGAAGGTCTGGTTCCCATGGATGAACAGGGATATCTCATTGCCGGAGAGGATGGAGTGACTGGGACACCGGGAATTTTTGCGGCGGGAGATGCCCGCACCAAGAAACTGCGTCAGATTATTACGGCAGTAGCAGATGGAGCCAATGCTGCAATTTCCGTACAGGAATATCTGGATCGCAGAAATTAAAAGAACCTTGGGGCAGTATCGAAATCACATTGAAATATTACACAAATATTACAACTATAAATTGTATAAATTGCTAGAAACCTCAGAAATCCCGGGAAAATGCGCTGTTGCCATTTCCTGGGATTTTCTGCATTTACTTGACAAGGAATGGTCATAATGCTATATTTATTCACGGATGTAACAAATTTGTAATAAATACAGACCCAATTTTGGAGGCATTATGAGACATCAGAATATAAAAATTGCTGCTATGGCACTTACCGCAGCAGTTGTTATCACCGGCTTTCCCATGACTGCAAATGCAACAGGTCTTTCCTCTGTATTACCTTCTGCAGGCGTAGGATTGGCGGTAAATAATAAAAGCACGACCATGAGTTCCGCAAAGGACAGTAAGAATTCCTCTTCCACAAAGCAGATTACAGCAACCATGGACATTGCCATGATTGATGATGGAGACCAGGCACTGGCAGCAGCTCCCACTGTGACGATGACGAAACAGCAGAGAGATGCTAAGGCAGAGGAGGAGACCTTTAAGTCTCTGGTAATTGCCCAGGTAAATAATTACGTAAATGTAAGAGATCTGCCCAGCGAAGAGGGCAACATTGTGGGTAAGCTCTATGATAAATCCGTAGGTGTCTTTATTGAAGAAGAAAACGGATGGTACAAGATCGAATCCGGTTCCGTAACCGGATATGTAAAGGGTGAGTATTGTGTCACCGGTGAGGCTGCCGTGGAACTGGCAAAGAAAGTCGGAACCCGTATCGCCACCGTAACCACCACCACATTAAAGGTAAGAGAACAGCCCAGCACCGATTCCGCTGTTTTAGGTCTGGTTCCCATTGACGATGACCTGTTAGTAACAGAAGAACTTGACGGATGGGTAAAGATCAATATCGAGGAAGGTGACGGATATGTCTCCACAGACTATGTCACCCTTTCCACAGAATTTGTAAAAGCAGAGTCCAAGGCAGAAGAGGAAGCCCGTCTGAAAAAGGCAGAGGAGGAGAGAAAAGCGGCAGAGGCAGCAGCGGCTGCATCCCAGGCAAAGAAAAAATCCACCTCCAGCAGTTCCTCCAATTCTTCCAGCTCTGCAAGCCAGGCACCGGCAATGACAGTTTCCGGTGGAAGTGAGTATGGAAACGCAGTTGCAAATTATGCATTACAGTTTGTCGGCAATCCTTATGTGTATGGCGGAAGCAGCCTTACCAATGGTACGGATTGTTCCGGATTTGTCATGAGTGTTTATTCCAATTTTGGAATCAGTCTGCCCCATTCTTCCTCTGCAGACCGTAAAGTCGGCTATGAAGTAGAAGGTGGTCTGGCAAATGCACAGCCCGGTGATTTGATCTGCTACTCCGGCCACGTAGCCCTTTACATCGGTAACGGACAGATCGTACATGCATCCACTGCAAAGACCGGTATCATTGTTTCCAATGCAGGATATCGTCAGACTCTGGCAGTAAGACGTATTTTCTAATAACAAAGAGACTTGAAAGGCGCAGGTGCGATAAGTACTTGCGCCTTTTTCCTTATTTGGACTTGTGAGATAATAACAAAATAAGAGAAATAGCAGGTTTTGCCTTGACAAAAAGTCCCTTGGACAAATTGAACAAAAGAATAAAAAATTTGCTTGAAAGCAACGAAAAGTTATCCACATAAGGAATCGCCAAATTTGGGCTTTTTTTATTTATACACGGAGTTATCCACATTATCCACAGAAATTTGAGCCGGGAATAATTCTAAATTTTTTGTGAACTTGTAATAAAAATTCGGCTTTTGTCGAGGAAACAAGCCAAAACCATTGACTTTATCGTATTTGTAAAACAAAACAAAATTTCTTTAAATTGTTGAATAATAAGAAGAAATATGCTAAAATACACATACAATATAAAAAAGAAAGGATGATGACCTATGAAGTATATTATCAACGGAAAAAATATCGATGTTACAGAAGGATTAAAGAGTGCGGTACAGGACAAGATCGGTAAACTTGAAAAGTATTTCACTCCCGAGACAGAAGTTCATGTCATGCTCAGTGTGGAAAAAGGAGTACAGAAAATTGAGGTGACAATTCCTGTCAAAGGCAAGATCATCCGTTCCGAGCAGAGCAGCTCAGACATGTATGTTTCCATCGATCTGGTAGAGGAAGTCATCGAGCGTCAGCTTAAAAAGTACAAAGCAAAGATTGTGGACAAGCAGCAGAACGCCATGTCCTTCAGTAAGGCTTTTGTGGAAGAAGAGCCTGAGGAAGAGGAAGAGATCAAGATCGTTCGTACCAAGAAATTTGATATCAAGCCCATGTATCCTGAAGATGCATGTATCCAGATGGAACTGTTAGGTCATAACTTCTTCGTATTCTGCAACGCAGATACCGATGAAGTAAACGTTGTTTATAAGAGAAAAGGTGGCACCTACGGTATCATCGAACCCGAAAACTAAATCATAGTCATTATCATCGCACCCCGCTTACCCAAGCGGGGTGTTTTTATAACCACTGTGCTAAGAACTGGCAAGCGACTCTTTGTTTCAAACATTTCCCACAGTCATACCGGACATTCATCCCAACATAAAATAAAGACGAAAGCGTGGGACGGTACAGGCGTATGAACTATAAGAAAATTAGTAGAAAACTTCTCCTGATCGGAGCACTGCTCCTTTTTTTGCTACTCTATTCCCTGTGGGTACAGCACAGACAGGAGCAGAAGCAGGCGGCGGAGCAGGAAGTGTTCTGGGAACTGGATGATAGTGGAGACACCACCATCAAGTGGGTGGATTTCCAGGTGCCCTGCGAGGCACTGAAAAAGGCATACCGGTATGATGTGGGCACCTACGAAAAAGAGCCCCACATTGACTGGATTGACCTGTTGGCATTGACAGCGGCACGAAGTGGTGGAAATTTTACGCAAAAAGCGTTACAGGATATGGACAAAATGGCAGCGCAGTTTGTGGAGGGCGAAAGCACCCTGGAGGAACTGACAAAAGAATTGAAATATTTTTCCTATTACCGGGAGGCATACGATGCAGTGCTGCACAGTTTTGTAGGAGAATATGAGATTGAGGAGGATGCTGGGGACGGACAGAAGGAGTGGCGTAAAAAGTACGGACTCAAAGCTTTTTCCCCCCTTGCCAAAGGCTTTGACTATCAGGACTATGATGATTTCGGCGCCTCCAGAAGCTACGGTTATGCCCGTCCTCATCTGGGGCACGATATGATGGGACTTATCGGAACTCCGGTGGTGGCTGTGGAATCCGGCACCGTGGAAGCACTGGGGTGGAACCAATACGGTGGCTGGCGCATCGGTATCCGCAGTTTTGATGGAAAACGCTACTATTACTATGCCCATCTGCGCCAGAATTTTCCTTACTGCAAATCCCTGGAGGAGGGAAGTGTGGTGACAGCAGGACAGGTCATCGGATACATGGGGCACACGGGGTATTCCGCCAAAGAAAATGTGAACAATATCAAAACCGTGCATCTTCATTTCGGCATGGAACTAATTTTTGATGAAAAAAGGAGAGAACAGGGCAACGAGATCTGGATCGACTGCTATCAGCTTGCCCAATTCCTTGCCGGGAATCGAAGTGCAGTGGAACGGGAGGAGGAAACAAAGGAGTGGCACCGGATTTATGAAATGAAGGATCCAGCAGTGGCGGAATACGAAAAACAGCAGTAATTTCCATTCAAAGATTGCCCGTGAGCGATACACGACCCGACAAATAGTTACACAAAACCATTGCAAAAAGAATGGCACTATGGTAATATGAAAATAGCGCATGATAAAAAAATAACAATCGTGTGAAACAGTTGAATTTACAATTAAATGGAGGAAAAATCTATGGCAAAGAAAGTAGTATTAGCCGGAGCTTGCCGTACCGCAATCGGTACAATGGGTGGAAGTCTCAGCACAACTCCCGCTGCAGAACTTGGTGCAATTGTAATCAAGGAAGCATTAAACAGAGCAGGTGTAAAACCTGAGGATGTAGATCAGGTTTACATGGGATGTGTAATCCAGGCAGGACAGGGTCAGAACGTGGCTCGTCAGGCATCTATCAAGGCAGGTCTTCCCATTGAGGTTCCCGCAGTTACCATGAACGTAGTTTGCGGATCCGGCTTAAACTGCGTAAATCAGGCAGCACAGATGATTATGGCTGGCGACGCTGATATCGTAGTAGCAGGTGGTATGGAGAACATGTCTATGGCTCCTTACGCAGTTCCTCAGGCTCGTTTCGGATACAGAATGAACAATGGTACTTTAGTGGATACCATGATCAAAGATGCACTGTGGGATGCATTCAATGATTATCACATGATCACAACCGCAGATAACATCTGCCGTGAGTGGGGTCTGACCCGTGAAGAGTTAGACGAGTTCGCATTAAAGAGCCAGCAGAAGGCTGAAGCTGCACAGAACTCCGGTGCATTCGATGCTGAGATTGTTCCCGTTATGGTTAAGAAGAAAAAAGAGATGGTTGAGTTCAAGGTTGATGAGGGCCCTCGTCACGGTTCTACCATCGAAGGTTTACAGAAACTTCGTCCTATCAACAAAGATGGTTTTGTAACTGCTGGTAACGCATCCGGTATCAACGACGGTGCTGCTGCAATCGTTGTTATGAGCGAAGAGAAAGCAAAAGAGTTAGGCGTAAAACCTATGGCTACCTTCGTAGCTGGTGCTCTTGCTGGTGTCCGTCCTGAGGTTATGGGTATCGGACCTGTTGCAGCTACCAAGAAGGTAATGGCTAAGACCGGCATGAAGATCGAAGACTTCGATATCATCGAGGCAAACGAAGCATTCGCAGCTCAGTCTGTAGCAGTTGGCAAAGACTTAGGTATTGACACCGAGAAACAGTTGAACCCCAACGGTGGTGCAATCGCGCTTGGTCATCCTGTAGGAGCTTCCGGATGCCGTATCCTGGTAACCTTACTGCATGAGATGCAGGCCAGAGGTGCTAAGACCGGTCTGGCTACCCTGTGTATCGGCGGTGGTATGGGATGCTCTACTATCGTTAAGATTGAAGATTAAGATTGGAGAATACAATGGAATTTATTCAGTACGAAGTAAAGGGTCAGTATGCAATCATCACCATCAGCCGTGAGAAAGCATTAAATGCCCTGAACTCCCAGGTTTTGGATGAGTTAAATGCAACACTGGATGCTGTGGATTTAAACGAAGTACGCTGCCTGATTCTTACCGGAGCAGGCCAGAAATCCTTCGTTGCAGGTGCTGATATCGCTGAGATGAGCACTCTGACCAAGGCAGAAGGTGAGGCTTTCGGTAAAAAGGGTAACGATGTATTCCGCAAACTGGAAACCTTCCCTATCCCTGTTATTGCAGCCGTAAACGGTTTTGCACTGGGCGGTGGATGTGAGATTTCCATGAGCTGTGACATCCGCATCTGCTCTGACAATGCAGTATTTGGTCAGCCTGAAGTTGGTCTGGGAATCACTCCCGGATTTGGCGGCACACAGAGACTGGCTCGTCTGGTAGGCGCCGGCATGGCGAAACAGATGATTTACACTGCACGTAACATTAAGGCAGATGAGGCTTACCGCATCGGTCTGGTAAATGCAGTTTATATCCAGGAAGAGTTACTTCCTGCAGCAGAGAAGATGGCAGCAGGCATCGCAAAGAATGCTCCTATCGCTGTCCGCAACTGCAAGAAAGCGATCAATGAAGGTTTAGATGCTGTTATGGATGATGCTATCGTAATCGAGGAGAAACTGTTTGGTGACTGTTTCGAGACCGAAGACCAGAAGTACGGCATGGCATTTTTCCTGGACAAGAACAAAGAGAAAGTGAAAGAACCTTTCCAGAATAAATAATTGAATGGAAGTGGAGGAAAATCAAGGAGGCAAAACCTCTGCGCCTGTAGGCAGACGCATTTTCCTCCCCAAAGTTAAGGAGGATTCAACATGAAAGTTGGTATTATTGGTGCAGGAACCATGGGTCAGGGCATTGCAAAAGCATTTGCTCAGGTAGACGGCTACACAGTAGCACTCTGCGACATCAAACAGGAATGGGCAGAGGGCGGCAAAGACAAGATTGCAAAAGGTTATGCAAGACTTGTTGAAAAAGGAAAGATGACCCAGGAGAAGGTTGATGCGATCCTGGCAAGCATCACTCCTGGTCTGAAAGAAGACCTTTGCGCTGACTGCGATTTAATCGTAGAGGCTGCATTTGAGAACATGGATGTAAAGAAAACCACTTTTGCAGAGCTGGACAAGATTGCAAAACCTGAGTGTATCTTCGCATCCAACACTTCTTCTCTTTCCATCACTGAGATTGGAAACGGCTTAACCCGTCCTATGATTGGTATGCACTTCTTCAATCCTGCTGACAGAATGAAATTAGTAGAAGTTATCGCTGGTGTGAACACACCTGTTGAGACTGTAGATGCTATCAAGAAGATTTCCGTTGAAATCGGTAAAGAGCCTGTACAGGTTAACGAGGCTGCTGGTTTCGTAGTAAACCGTATCCTGATCCCTATGATTAACGAAGCTGCTTTCATCAAAATGGAAGGTGTTTCCGATATCGCCGGTATCGATTCCGCTATGAAACTTGGTGCAAACCATCCTATGGGACCCCTGGAGTTAGGTGATTTCGTAGGTCTGGATATCTGCCTTGCTATCATGGATGTTCTGTACAAAGAGACTGGTGACAGCAAATACCGTGCATGTCCTTTAATCCGTAAGATGGTTCGTGGTGGAAACCTCGGCGTAAAGAGCGGCAAGGGATTCTATGTATACAATGCTGATCGTACCAAAACACCGGTAGATGCACAGTAAGCAATAAATATGGAGGATAGAAAATCATGGATTTCAATCTGAGCAAAGAACATGAAATGGCGCGTACTCTGTTCAAAGAGTTCGCCGAAAAAGAAGTGAAACCGTTAGCCCAGGAAGTGGACGAGACTGAAGTATTCCCTCGCGCTACCGTGGATAAAATGGCAAAATTCGGATTTATGGGTATTCCTGTTCCCAAGCAGTATGGCGGCCAGGGCTGTGACGCTCTGACATACGCTATGTGCGTTGAGGAGTTATCCAAAGTTTGTGGTACCACAGGCGTTATCGTTTCTGCACACACCTCTCTGTGCTGCGATCCGATTATGACCTTCGGTACTGAGGAGCAGAAACAGAAATATCTCGTTCCCCTTGCAAAAGGTGAGAAACTGGGTGCTTTCGGTCTGACCGAGCCCGGTGCCGGTACTGACGCTCAGGGTCAGCAGACCAAGGCTGTTTTAGACGGTGATGAGTGGGTATTAAACGGTTCCAAATGCTTCATTACCAATGGTAAAGAGGCTGATGTATATGTAATCTTCGCTGTAACCGGCAAGATTGAGAAACGCGGCAAGATGTTAAAAGAGATCTCCGCATTTATCGTAGAGAAAGGCACTCCCGGATTTACCTTCGGTACCAAAGAGAACAAGATGGGTATCCGTGGTTCATCCACTTACGAGTTAGTATTTACCGACTGCCGTATCCCCAAGGAGAATCTGTTAGGACAGCAGGGTAAAGGCTTCAACATCGCAATGCACACCCTGGACGGCGGACGTATCGGTATCGCTGCGCAGGCTCTGGGTATCGCAGAGGGCGCTTTAGAGACCACCATCAACTATGTAAAAGAGAGAAAACAGTTCGGCCGTTCCATCGCACAGTTCCAGAACACCCAGTTCCAGTTAGCTGATATGGCTACCAAGGTACAGGCTGCTCAGATGATGGTTTACAAGGCTGCAATGAAGAAGGGTGAATATGCAAAGAACCCGAAGATTTCCTACTCCGTAGAGGCTGCTATGGCAAAACTGTATGCTGCAGAAGTAGCTATGGAAGTTACCACCAAGGCTGTTCAGTTACACGGTGGTTACGGTTACATCAGAGAGTACGATGTAGAGCGTATGATGCGTGATGCCAAGATTACAGAGATTTACGAAGGAACTTCCGAAGTTCAGCGTATGGTCATCTCTGCTAACTTATTAAAGTAGGAGGTAAATAGACGTGAAAGTTATCGTTTGTATTAAACAGGTTCCGGATACAAAGGGCGGCGTAAAGTTCAATCCGGACGGAACACTTGACAGAGGTGCAATGCTCGCTATCATGAACCCGGATGATAAAGCCGGATTAGAGGCAGCACTTCGTTTAAAAGATGAGTTCGGTGCTGAGGTTACCGTTCTGACCATGGGTCTGCCGAAGGCAGCTGATGTACTGCGTGAGGCTCTGGCTATGGGCGCAGACAAGGCAATTCTTGTAACTGACCGTGTACTGGGTGGTGCAGATACCTGGGCTACCTCCACAACCATCGCAGGCGCTATCCGCAATCTGGATTATGACCTGATCATCACCGGCCGTCAGGCTATTGATGGTGATACCGCACAGGTTGGTCCTCAGATCGCTGAGCATCTGGGAATCCCTGTAATCTCCTACGCACAGGAGATTAAAGTAGAGGGTGACAAAGTTATCGTGAAACGTCAGTATGACGACAGATATCATATGGTAGAAGCTAAAATGCCCTGCTTGATCACCGCTCTGGCTGAGTTAAACGATCCCCGTTACATGACACCCGGCGGAATCTTTGATGCATGCGCAGCAGAGATTACAACCTGGGGCCGTGCAAATCTGGTAGATGTTGATGATTCTAACTTAGGACTGGCTGGTTCTCCCACCAAAATCGCAAAAGCTTCCGATAAGGTTCGTAAGGGTGCTGGTGAGAAAATTGTTCCGGAGTCTCCGGAAGATGCAGTCAGCTACATTGTTGGCAAGTTAGATGAAAAGCATGTAATCTAAAAAGGTGGTGACAAAGATGAATTTAGAAGAATATAAGGGCGTATATGTATTCGCACAGCAGGTAGACAATGAGATCAGCCCCATCGCTTTCGAGCTGTTGGGTAAAGCAAAAGACCTGGCTGGCGATCTGAATCAGGAAGTCGTAGCAGTTCTGATCGGTTCCGGTATCAAAAACCTTGCAGATCAGCTTGCTGAGTACGGCGCAGATAAGGTTATCGTTGTAGATGACCCTGAGTTAAAAGAGTACCGCACAGAGCCTTATGCACATGCACTGGCATCTGTTATCGAGAAATACAAACCGGAAATCGTTCTGGTTGGCGCAACCGCTATCGGACGTGATTTAGGACCTACCGTTTCCGCTCGTGTAGCAACCGGCTTAACCGCTGACTGTACACAGCTCGAAATCGGCGATTTCCCTCTGCAGCCCATGCCGGGCAGAGAGCAGAAGCACAATCAGCTGCTCATGACCCGTCCTGCATTCGGTGGTAACACCATCGCAACCATTGCCTGCCCGGACAACCGTCCTCAGATGGCAACTGTTCGTCCCGGTGTTATGCAGAAGATTGATCCCATTAAGGGTGCAAAAGCAGTTGTTGAGGAGTTCAATCCTGGATTTACTCCCAATAACAAATATGTAACCATCAAAGAGATCGTTAAGGCTGTATCTGATGTAGAAGATATCATGGACGCTAAGATTCTTGTATCCGGTGGCCGTGGTGTTGGTTCCGCTGAGAACTTCAAACTTCTTGAGGATCTGGCTGAAGTATTAGGTGGTACTGTATCCTGCTCCCGCGCAGTTGTAGATGCGGGCTGGAAACCCAAGGATTTACAGGTTGGACAGACCGGTAAGACCGTTCGTCCTCATGTATACTTTGCAATCGGTATCTCCGGTGCAATCCAGCACGTAGCTGGTATGGAAGAGTCTGACATCATCATCGCGATCAACAAAGATGAAGATGCTCCCATCTTCGATGTAGCTGACTACGGTGTAGTAGGCGACCTGAACAAGATCGTTCCTCAGTTGACCGAGAAAATCAAAGCTGCAAAGGCTGCAAAAGTTCAGAACTAATCTCGGACTTTTGAAAAGAATCTGAAATAAAGAAACGCAAGCCCCGGCTGTATGTATATACAGACCGGGGCTTTTGTAGTTTCTTTTATGAAGAAAAACGGGTATAATGTAACTATTCAGAGCCATGCAAACTTGACTTCTGTGCATGCTTGCATGCATACAGAAAGGCAAGTTTATATGGCGAGAAAACCACATGAGCAAAAGGAAAGCATCGAAGATGCGGTTTTGCGAATGGGGTTCCGAATAGTTAGTTACATGAAACAACCAGGAGAACCATCATGCCATCCATCGAAGTAAAAGATCTACAATTTGCATACGGAAAACACCAGGTGTTACAGGGACTGTCCTTCTCCGCAGAGAAGGGGCAGTGTGTGGGCATTGTGGGGAAAAACGGTTGTGGCAAGTCCACTCTGCTGGGTATCCTGGCAGGAATGAGAAAACCAAAAGCCGGACAGATTCTCTATGAAGGACAGGATGCCTGCAGGGATAAAACCCTTTTTCAGAAAATCGTGGGCTTTGTGCCTCAGGAAAATACCTTATTTGAAGAATTAAAAGTGTGGGATAATCTGCGGCTCTGGTATCCCGATAAGAAAATGTTGACAAAGGAGTTAGAGGGAGGAATCCTGGCGGAGTTGGGATTATCCCCTCTTGTGGGAAAGACGGTAAAAAAACTTTCCGGTGGACAAAAGAAACGGGTCAGCATCGGCTGTGCCCTGGCAGGACATCCCCAGATCCTCATTTTGGATGAGCCGGGAGCCGCCCTGGATCTGATCGCCAAGGAGGAAATTGCGGCTTATCTTACCACCTACAAGCGCCAGGGAGGCACCATCCTCATCACCACCCATGAGGAACAGGAATTAAAGCTGTGTGACAGGCTTTTGATTTTAAGGGATGGAAAACTTACCGAGACAGACCCCACTCTCCGGGGCATTCCTCTGGTATCGAAATTTTAACCGATTCGGGGCAGATATTAACCGGTTCAATGGAAAACCAAAACTGCGAAAAGGCATGGTTGTTAAAATGAAAACAATGAAACAACGTAAAATCTGGATAACGATAGGAATTGTCCTGGCGGTTCTCATACTTGCAGGGGTGATTTGTACTGTTAACTTGTTAAAGAAACCGGAAATCCGCCTGTTGCTGGCAGGCAAAAACTTTCTGGAAGAAACCTCCCAGGATTCTGCCTTTCTCTTATATGGCTTAGACCCACAGGAACTGATAAAAAGTTATGTAAATGGAGATACCCAGTATCAGGGACAGCTCCGGGTCAGTGGCATGAAAGATTTAAATATCACCCTTGCCCTCAATTATGATGCCAAACGTTCCGTAAACCAGCACCGGGCAGATGCTAATGTGGAACTGGAGGTGTTACGTTTTTCCCTGGGAAACATGGATGCCTATCTGGACGGACAGATGCTGTATCTCATGGCACCGAAATTTTTTAAAGAACCTTTTGCCATCGACACGGGACTGACTTTGTTTCAGACCTTTCCGGAACCGGCAGAATTGGTAACGGAGGATTGGCTGAAAGCCCATAAAAAGGAACTGAAACAACTGGCAAAGGAACTGACAGTGACAGATACCGGGGAATACACCAGAGGGGCAAACGGGGAGAAGGAAACGGAACGGTTTAGACTGGATGTTTCTGCCAAAGCAGTGGAAGAAACCGCAGATTTATTGGGTTTGACGCTGTTGGATGAAGCGAAACCCATGACCATTTATCTGGATTTGTCAAAGGATAATACCATCCGCGGAATTAACATGGAAGTACCCCAGGAGCTATTGCCGGGGGCAATCACCACCCTCACCTTGCAGGGAGACAAATTACAGACACTGGAATGCAAACAGGAGTCGGACCGGGCGAATTTGACCCTCGTTTTGGAACGCCAGACGGATGCAAACCGGGCGATTGCTTTACAGGGAAGCATTATCTGGAAACAGGGAATGTTAGCCGGAAAACAGCATACCTTCCGGGGAAATGTGGAATGGAAGGAAAAGAGCAGAGGATTTCATATCGCATTGGATGATGTGGTCATTGAACAGGACGGGGAAAAGCTGATACAGATTGACGGAGAATCGGAACTGGCATCCTGGGATGGCATCATTGAACAGCCGGAGGAGGATCTGGACACCGTAAAAGTCTGGGAACTGGAAGCATTGAAGAAAGACCTGGACGATATGCTGGCAGATGCAGAGGAACTGTTAGGACAGCTGCAGAGCATCTGGTAAACTATAATGAGGGACTGAATAGTTATCAATATCTAAATTTAGAAAGAGAAAAGGAGGTGCAGGATGCAATATCTTCGCATCACATGGAAACGCAGCCTGCGCCTGCTCCCTGCGCAGCTTTTTATCACAGTGGTACTGCTTGCCAGCATGTCGTGTTTAGTGTTCGGCGCACAGAAATTTCTTTATGGAGAGCAGCTTTACCGACAGCAGAAGGTAGCCATTGTGGTGGAAGATGACAGCCGTTATACCCCGATGCTCATCAAATTCGTACAGCAGATGGATTCCGTGCGGACCGCCTGCAAGTTCCAGATAGAGGACCGGGAGGATGCCTTTCTCCAACTGCAGGAAGGCGAGGTACTGGCGGTGATGGTAGTGCCTCAGAATGTGCTGGAGGACATTATGAATGGCACCAACACCCCGGTGCAGGTTTATATGCCTCTGGCTGCCACTTTTGAGAGTACCGTGTTTGGGGAACTCCTTGCTTCAGGGGCAAGTTTACTTACCACAGCCCAGGCACAGACCTATGCAGTCTATGATCTTGCGATCTCGGCGGACACATTGGCAGCGCAGCAGAGCGAAACACCTCAGGCAATGGAACATCTTCATCAGTATGAGCAGGATATTGATGAATGGAATCTGGACAGAGCCTTAAAACGGGGAAAACTTTTTTCGACTGAGACAGTCAACGTGACAGGAAAAGTGGATTTGCCACTGTTTTATGGCATTTCTGCAGGAATTTTGATTACCATGCTCTGGGGGATGGGAGCATCCTTTCTGCAGCTGCCTGCACCGGAACAGACGGGACGGATGTTACACAGGGCAGGGATCTCTACAGGAAAGCAGATCACTACACTGTGGCTGGTGGAAGGATGCTGGCTGTTTCTTTTGCAGATTGGGTATCTGTTTCTGTTGGATCAGGTGTTAAGGCACTATGTGGATGTTACAGTCAACTGGAATGGGGGACTTGTTCTGACCCTGCTTTTGACTGCCATGGTGGTTTCCTCCCTACAGCTTTTCCTATACACTCTTGTGAAAGAACAAGGGTTGTCAATTATAACACTTGCTATCCTTTCTATTGGCATGTTGCTTCTATCCGGGGGATTGATTCCTGCAGCGTTTCTGCCGAAAGAAATCAACGCAATCGGCACCTATCTGCCGACTAACTGGATGTTACAGTTGCAAAGTGCCGCAGTACAGGGGAATGGAATCGGAACCCTGTGGGCAGAGCAGTCCGGACAGATAACAGCCTGCCTTTTCACAACCCTCTGTTTTCTCGCAGGAGCAGGGGCTGTCCAGAAGTACAGAACCAGATAAATACCCGAAAAAGAAAGCGTTATCTGTAACAACAATAAGGAATCACGGGAGAAAACCGGCGCAATGAAGCGATTGAGTAAATGGGTCAATTTAATAGGGAAACAGAAAGGCAGACAAGTGTATTTCTGGGCATTGCTGACAGGCTTTTTTCTGGTATTGTGTCTGTGGCAGAGACAAAGTGCTGAGCCCATGGAGGGCGTACAGGTCAGTATCTACCTGGAACCGGCAGAGTGGCTGGAGGGAGAACCTACGCAGTCCGGCAGTGAGAAAACCGAAATAAACAAAGGACTAACGGAAACAGAATTGTCCAGACAAGTACAACTGCAACAGGTGGTGCGGGAAAAACTATTGCGGGAAAATCAGGACGCACTATTCCATGTGACGCTGGAATCTGACAGGGATGTCTGCAGGGAGAAAGTGATAAAAGACCAGGCAGAATGCGGTTTTGTGATACCTTATGACATTGGTGTCAGAATGATAAACAATGAAGGAAGACAGGACATTACGGTCTATCAGTCTCCGGCATCCAGTCTGACACCTATCATACAGGAAAAGATTTATGCCATCTTATTTGAGGTTTATGCAGGAGAAATCTTTGCCGGATATGTGGCAGACACACCGGAACTGAAAGCGGATGAATCCACGGCCTTGGAAGCGTACCGGAACCGTCTGGGGGATGGCAGTACTTTTCACTTTACTTATCAGACTGTAGAAACGGAGCAACGTGAAGTGGAAGGAGTGAAAGACGTAGGCAACACTCTGCCACAAGTCCGGAGAAAGGCAGCGCTTCCGGATACCCATGTCTTATACGGCTTTTTCCTTTATTTTATGTTGTGGATCGGGTTATTGGATTGTAATAAGGATAAAGAACGGCGCCGGTATTACTTCAGCGGGCAGCCCATTGCCCGATTTTGGGCAGCCTCCGTAGAAATGCTTTTCCCGGTGGCAGTTACGCTGGTGGCAGGCATGGCAATCAATGCAGGAAGTTCCTTATTGTCAGTCTTGTCGGAATATCGTGCCTTGGATTTGTTCAGCACACAAAACAATGCCCCATGGCTTGCATTTTCCCATACATTGTTGTATGTTTTGATTCTGTGGGGAACGGGATGGCTTGTCCAGACATTGTTACCCAAAAGGCAATGGCTCACGGCGGCGATGCCGGTGTTACTTCTGGCAAACCTGGTATTCAGTCCGGTTATCATTGATCTGGCGGATTATGTCCCCGCACTGAAACTATTACAAAACTGCTTTCCACTGACCTGGTGGATTCGTTGGACATAAAAAAGAGAAAAGGAAAGAGGTATTCCGATGGCAAAAGAATTAAAAACCAATGCGATGCGTATGCTGGAGAAAATGAAAATTCCCTATACCTATCGCACTTATGAATGTGATGAGTTTGTGGACGCAATCCAGATTGCGGACAAACTGGGGCTTCCCTATCATACCATGTATAAAACCCTTGTCACTGTGGGAAACAGCAAAAACTATTTTGTTTTTGTTATTCCCATTGCGGAGGAACTGGACTTAAAGAAAGCAGCGAAATCGGTGGGAGAAAAGTCGGTCTCCATGCTTCCGGTCAAAGATATCAATGCAGTCACCGGTTACATCCGTGGCGGTTGTACCGCAATCGGCATGAAGAAACAGTTTGTCACCCGTATTGATGATTCGGCAGAGAATCTGGCGGAAATCACAGTCAGTGGCGGAAAACTGGGGATGCAGATCACATTGACTCCCCAGGATTTATGCAAAGCATGTCGTGGTGAGTTTGCCCAGATCATTCATACCGCAGAGTGACACCTGTGACAGTGACAAGTGTGTCATATGTAAAAACTGCGTAAAATCGCTGTGTTTAAGTATGTGGATAATGTGGATAACTTTTTTACCGCCATTCAAGTGAAAGGATAAAGGAAAAATGAGTGAACAGAATAAGACAATTTTAGACTATGAAACCGTGGCTTTGGACGATGCGGATAATGCGCTGGTAATTATTGACCAGACCAGTCTGCCTACGAAAACAGAGATGATTCATCTTCACACCGCCCAGGAAATGTGGGATGCAATCTACCTGTTAAAAGTAAGAGGCGCTCCGGCAATCGGAGTGGCAGCAGGCTTTGGCATTTATCTTCTGGCAAAACAGATTGATACCCAGGACTATGACAATTTCCTGGAACAGTTTCGCAAGGCAAAAGACTACCTGGATTCCGCCCGGCCCACTGCAGTCAACCTTTCCTGGGCATTGAAGAGAATGGAACAGGTGGTATTAGACCATGCAGGTGAACCGGTCGACACCATCAAAAACTTATTAAAGGAAGAGTCTGTCCGGATCAAAGAGGAAGACACCTGGGTATGTAAAACCATTGGAGAGTACGGACTTACCCTGGTGAAACCCGGAGACGGTATTCTCACCCACTGCAATGCCGGACAGCTGGCCACCAGCAAATACGGTACAGCTACTGCACCCATTTATCTGGGTCAGGAGAGAGGGTACAACTTCCATGTTTTTGCCGATGAAACCAGACCCCTTCTCCAGGGTGCCCGACTTACCGCTTATGAATTACACTCTGCCGGAGTGGATGTAACGCTGATCTGTGACAATATGTCTGCCATGGTCATGAAAAACGGCTGGGTCAATGCGGTCTTTGTAGGCTGTGACAGAGTGGCTGCCAACGGCGATACCGCCAATAAGATTGGCACCAGCGTCGTAGCAACCGTGGCAAAACGCTACGGCGTGCCCTTCTATGTATGCGCCCCCACCTCCACCATCGACATGGCGACCCCTACCGGTGCCCAGATCCATATCGAGGAGCGTAAACCCGAGGAAGTTACCGAGATGTGGTACAAGGAACGCATGGCTCCCGAAGGAGTCAAGGTCTTTAACCCTGCCTTCGATGTCACCGACAACGACCTCATCACCGGCATCGTCACCGAGTATGGCATCGCCACCGCCCCTTATGAACAGTCCTTCCAGGAGATTTTCAAGAAAAAAGCAGCGGCAAAGGAGACGATGGGCATATAAGTCAAGAATCTTTAATTTTGCCCAGGTCTTTCTTAAAATGCAGTGAAATC